>NZ_JBFUBK010000001.1:0-135277 GCF_056405815.1 Pseudomonas sp. P1_F1_2
CCGTACTATGAGTCCTATCTCGTCAGAGGCTTGGCAAAAACCCAAGCCCTGGTGATCCTCGCCCGCAAGCTATGCCGGGTGGCATTCGCTCTCATGAAAAACCAGAGCGAATACCAGCCAAATTTAAGGCTGCAGGGTTCCCCTGCAACATAGAATCTCCCACAGGTACAGCGTGACCCCTGTGGGAGCCGAGCTTGCTCGCGATAGCGTCAGCCGATCCACCGTATCAGCATCTGACTCAATACACCCAAACCTCAACCCGCCGATTCTTGATCCGCCCCTCATCGCCGCTATTGGTCGCCACCGGCATTTCGGCGCCAAAACCGCGGATCTCGCGAAACACCACACCGCTTTTCACCAATTCCCGCCGCACGGCCATCGCCCGCAGCTTCGACAGCAGATCGGCACGCGCCGGGTCACTCTTGGCGTCACCAAACCCTACCAGCGTGACCTCGCGGTTGGTCTTGTCGTGCTGCTTTATATAGTCGAGCACCCGTGACAGGTCTTGCTGGGCCTTGTTGTCCAGCGTGGCACTGCCTTCTTCAAAGCGGAAATTCACCGACAGTCGCTGAGCATGGCGACTGAGCGCCTGGTAAGCCTCGGGCATCAGCGCGTTCGGCGTCACCGTGATGGCCTGGACGGTCTGAGCGATAAAACCGTTGGCCGCGACAATCGCCTGGCCTTTATTGCTTTGAGCGAACGTCGCCAAGGCCTCGGCCCAAGGGTTTTGGGCGTGGGGCGGCAGGTAAAAGAACAGCCGGCGCGACAGCGGATAGTCTTCCGTGGCGATCAGGCTATTGAGTGGCAGCATTGCCTGGGATTGGCCGTCGACGATGGCCACGGCTTTGGCCTGGCGCACATAAGGCAGGCCGATGAAACCGATGCCTTGCGGGTCCAGACTGACCGCGTCGGACAATTGCTCACTGGATTCGAAGCGTTTCGCAGCGCTGTTGAGCGTTTTTCCACGACGGCTGAGGACTAATTCCTTGAAGGTGTCGTAGGTGCCCGATTGGTCATCCCGCGCATACAAATGAATGGCGCCGCCTCTGCCGCCGAGTTCTTCCCAAGTTTTGACTTCGCCACTGAAAATTCGCGCCAGTTGTTCGGTATCGAGTTGGTTCAGCGGGTTTTGCGGGTGCAGGATGATGGCCAGCCCATCGATCGCGATGACTTGTTCGGCGTCGGGGCTTTTGAAGTCGCCCAAGGGTTCGAGGTCGACCCGTTCGCTGTCCTTGATCGGGCGCGAAGACGCGGCGAGGTCGGCGGACCTGTTTTTCAGCGCGGTGAAACCGGTGCTGGAACCGTGGGCCGCGACCTCCACCACGACGCGATGGCCTTGGGCCGTTTCGCCGACAACTTGCAGTTCGTTGGCTTTGTCCGGTGCTTCGCTGTGAACCTTGAGCAGGCCCTGTTCGCGCAGCATGCCTTCGACCAGCGCCGGACCCAAGGCCGCACCGATGGTGTTGGAACCCTGGATGCGCAGCACCGGGCCATTGGCGGTTGTCGGTAAATCACCGGCCGATGCCGTCAATGGCAGGCCGGCGCACAGCATCAACACAAACAAAACGCGCAGCGTCATGCCCGCACCTTAAAAAAACAAAGAAAGTGCGGGGACAATAAGTCAGCAAGGTTTCCGAAAGATGACAGTTAACTAATGTGGGAGCGAGCTTGCTCGCGATGACGGTGGCACTTCCAACATCTATGTTGGCTGAAAGTCCCCAATCGCGAGCAAGCTCGCTCCCACATTTTGATTTGTGTAAAGCCTGGGATCAGCTCAACTCAAGCCAGATCGGCGCGTGATCGGACGGTTTTTCCATCCCGCGCAGGTCGTAATCCACGCCGGCGTCCTTGATCCGTGGCAACAAGCCATGGGAGGCCATGATCAAGTCAATCCGCAGCCCGCGCTTGGGTTCATCTTCAAAGCCACGACTGCGGTAGTCGAACCAACTGAAACGATCGGCCACGTCCGGGTTGAGGTGACGGAAACTGTCCACCAGGCCCCAGTTTTTCAGGCGTGCCATCCATTCGCGCTCTTCCGGCAAGAAACTGCATTTGCCGGTTTTCAGCCAGCGTTTCATGTTGTCCGGGCCGATGCCGATGTCGCAGTCTTCCGGGGAAATATTCACGTCACCCATGACGACCACCGGCTGATCGTTGCTGAACTGGCTTTCCAGCAGTTGCTGCAGGTCGCTGTAGAAACGTTGCTTGGCCGGGAACTTGGTCGGGTGATCGCGGCTTTCGCCCTGTGGGAAATAGCCGTTCATGATCGTCACCGGCACGCCGTTGGCGTCGGCGAATGTGCCCCAGATGAAGCGGCGCTGAGCGTCTTCTTCATCGGTGGCAAAGCCTTTGTGCAGTGCCAGCGGTTCTTTGCGCGAGAGCAGGGCGACGCCGTAATGGCCTTTCTGCCCATGAAAGTACACGTGATAGCCCAGCGCCTGAACCTCGGCCAGGGGGAACTGGTCGTCGTGAACCTTGGTTTCCTGCAAGCCGATGACGTCTGGCTGATGTTTTTCAATCAGCGCCGCCAGCTGATGCGGGCGAGCACGCAGCCCGTTGATGTTGAAGGAGACGATCTTCATGGTCGGCAGTCCTGGCAAAAGGGCGATGCTAGCTGACATGTAGGAATCGGGCCAGCGTGGGGTGAGGGGATTCGTGTCCGGAGGTAGGTCTTTCATCGCCAATGCGGGCCTCATCGCGAGCAGGCTCACTCCTACAGTCCGAGTCTGGTCTATACCTTTGTGGGAGCCGAGCTTGTTCCGGGCGGCGTTCCGACGATGGCGTCATCACAGTCAACACTGATATCGATCAGTAGGGAACTGTGTCAGCACCGATAGGCTCGTACCAAGAAGAGCACAGCCATTTGAGCTGTACCGGGGAGATTAACCGTTATGCCTGAAACCTCTACCGCCCTTGCCGATATCCACATGCTCGACAGCGGCTATGCCCACGAAGCGCGCTCCCTGCTTTACCACGCTTACCGCCACGAACCGACCTTTGGTTACCTGTTCGAGGCCGAACGCCCCGGTTATGAACATCGCGTGCGGGCGACCGTGCGTGAGCTGGTCAAACAGCACTTTGTCCAGGAGTTGCCGGCCATTGGCTTGCTGGTCAACGACCGTTTGATTGGCATCGCGCTGATCGCGCCCCCGCAACGACGCCTGGGCATCACCGAAAGTTGGGCCTGGCGTTTACGCATGGTGCTCAGTGCCGGTTTTCGTTGCACCCGCCGCTACCTCGACTACCACGCCGCCGTCGCGGCCTGTCTGCCCACGGACTCGGTCCATGTGTTGCCGCTGCTGGGCATTCACCCGCAATTTCAGGGCAAACATTTTGGCGAGCAACTGCTGCAAGCGGTGCATAACTGGTGCGCCGTCGATGAAACCTCCGAGGGTGTGATCCTCGACACCGGAAATCCTCGCTACCTGGAGTTCTATAAACGTCAGGGTTACGAGGAAATCGGCGAGGTCGCTGTAGGACCCATCCGCGAGCACGTTTTTTTCCATGCCAATCCGCAGGTTTTGCACACCGCGACGGCATAAACGGTAGAACTTTAACGCCTCCCCACGCTCTATCACGCTCCCAAGCTCGTGATAGCATCCGTGCCTATGAAGTTTCCAGGAAGATTTACCAGTGGCGTACTGATGCTGTTAACCAGCAGTGCGGCACTGGCCCAAAGTGAATTGGATGTGCGGATCAAACCGTCCAATGATGAGCTGAAAGCCAATGTAGAGGGCTATATCGGCAACCTTGGCGATCGTGACGAAGAAGCGCTGCTGCGCTTCAGTCGTGGCGCCGAGCAGCAGGCGCGCAAGGCCGCCCAGGCCTTGGGTTATTACCAGCCGCAGATCGACAGTAATGTGAAGGGTGGCAAGACGCCGCGCCTGGTGCTCAACATCGACCCCGGCGAGCCGGTACACCTGCGCAATGTCACGATTCGCGTCGACGGCCCGGCGGCAGACCTCAAATCCTTTCGTGTGCCCCAAGGCGCTTCGCTGAAAACCGGTGCGGTGCTCAATCATGGTCATTACGAAGACGCCAAGCGCCTGATCCAGAATCAAGCCTCGCGCTTCGGCTTTTTCAGTGGTCACTTCACCAGCCAGAAGTTGTCGGTGGACCCGCGCGCCGGCGTGGCCGATATCGAACTGATCTACAACAGCGGCCCGCGTTATGCGCTGGGCAAGGTCAGTTTCGAAGGCGACACGCCTTTCGATGAAGACCTGCTGCAACGCATGGTGCCGTTCAAGGCCGGCGCGCCTTATGACTCTGAGCTCATCGCCGAGCTCAATCAGGCGTTGCAATCGAGTGGCTATTTCGAAGGTGTGCGCGTCGATGCAGCACCCACGGCATCCAAAGATGACGTGATCCCGGTGGACGTCAAACTCGAAACGCGCAAGCCGCGAACCATGGGCCTGGGCCTGGGTTATTCCACGGACGTCGGTCCCCGGATCAAGGCCAACTGGACCCGGCACTGGGTCAATCCGCAGGGGCATAGTTATGGCTGGGAAGCCGAGCTATCGGCGCCCCGGCAAAACGTCGGGCTGTTCTACGACATCCCGCTGGACCCGCCACTGACCGACAAACTGCGTTTTGCCGGTGGTTACCAGAACGAAGACATCGCCGGTACCGACACCCACAGCAAGCTGCTGACCCTCGGCCCGGAATGGCACAGCAAGTTACCCAGTGGCTGGCAGCGCGTGGTGTCGTTGAAATGGCAGCGTGAGGATTACTCACTGGGTGACGACGCGGGTTTGAGTACGTTGCTGATGCCCGGCGTCAGCTATTCCTACCTGAAAAGTGACAACCGCATCGACCCGCACAACGGCTATCGCCTGCAATTCGAGTCCAAAGTGGCGAAAGAAGGCCTGGGTTCAGACAGCAACTTGCTATACGGCACCGCGTTGGTGAAAGGCTTGACCACGGTCTTTGACAAACACCGCTTTCTTGGCCGGGTGCAGGTGGGCGGCAGCGCCACCAATGGCTTCAGCTCAGTCCCGCCGTCGCTGCGGTTTTTCGCCGGTGGTGATCAGAGCGTGCGCGGTTACGACTATCAAAGCCTGTCCCCGGAAAACTCCGAGGGCGACCGCATCGGCGGCCGCTACATGGTCGCAGCCAGCGCCGAATACCAATATTCCGTCGCCGAAAAATGGCGGGTCGCGACCTTCGTTGATCAGGGCAACGCCTTCAATACACTCGAATTGCCGAACCTCAAGACCGGTGTGGGTATCGGCGTGCGCTGGGTCTCGCCGGTAGGGCCGATCCGTCTTGACCTGGCCCATGCGCTGGACGACGACGGCGGCATTCGACTGCACTTTTCCATGGGGCCTGAGCTTTGAATCGTGGTTTGAAAATAACGCTGCTGGCGATTCTGGCGCTGCTGATGCTGGTGCTGCTGAGCGTGGTGTCGGTGCTGGGTACAGCCACGGGCAGCCGCTGGGCATTGGGGTTCGTGCCGGGTCTGACCGTCGAGAATTTCCAGGGCCGTTTGGGCGGACAGTGGAGCGCCGATCATGTGCTGTGGCAGCAAGACACCCGCCGGGTTGAACTGAGCAAGGTGATTTTCGCCTGGTCACCGTTGTGCCTGACGCGCATGACCCTGTGCCTTGAGCAAGTGAAGGCTGACCAGGTCAGCCTGCAATTTCCCCCGGGCGCTGAAGAGCAAAGCAGCGGGCCGCTCAGCCTTCCGGAATTGAAGTTGCCCGTGGCGATCGAGCTGGGTGACGTCCAGGTCGGCAGCCTGCTGTTCAATGGCAGCGAAGCGCTCAAAGGCCTGCAATTGGCGGCGCACTGGACGGTGCAAGGCTTGCAGATCGACTCGGTGAAGTTGCAACGCGATGACCTGAGCCTGAACCTCTCCGGCCTGTTGCAGCCCAGCGGTAATTGGCCACTCAAGGCTGAAGGCAATCTGACCCTGGCGACCCCGGGGCCTTGGACACTGGCGTTGAAGGTTGACGGCGATCTGCTGAAAACCCTGAACTTGAAAGCCGACAGCAGCGGTTACCTGAACGGGCAACTGACCGCTGAACTGCAACCCTTGGTGGAAAACCTGCCGGCCAAGGTGCGGATCACCGCCGATGGCTTCAAGGCCAGTGCCGACCTGCCGGACACGCTGCAACTCAATCAACTGGAACTGACCGGCGACGGTGATCTGAAAAACGGTTATCAATTGCTCGGCAAAGCCTCTTTGCCCGCCGAGCAAGGCCCGGTCGCGTTACTGCTGCAAGGCAAGGTCGACGCCAAGGGCGCGCAGATTGCCGGGTTGGACCTGACGGCCAACGACAAGCAATCCCTCAAACTCACCGGGCAGTTGGACTGGAGCAAAGGCCTGAGCGCCGATGCGAAGATCGACTGGCAGGATTTCCCGTGGCACCGACTCTATCCGCTGATCGACGAACCGGACGTCGCGTTGCGCCGCTTCAATGGCGACATCTCCTACACCGACGGAAAATACCTTGGCAGCTTCAACGCTGCACTGGATGGGCCGGCCGGCGCTTTCACCCTGAACAGCCCGTTCAGCGGCGACCTGACGAGAATCTACCTGCAACAGATTGAGCTCCAGGCGGGGCAGGGCAAGGCCGAAGGGCATCTGAACCTGCAATTCGCCGACGGCATTGCCTGGGATACGGCGCTCGACCTCTCGGCGATCAACCCGGCGTATTGGGTGGCGGAACTGCCGGGCACCCTCGCTGGGCCCTTGCGCAGCAAAGGCGAGATGAAAAATGAACAGCTCAGCCTGACCGCCGACCTCGATCTGAAAGGCAAACTGCGTGGCCAGCCGGCGGTGATTCAGGCCAAGGCTGACGGTGGCGGCGAGCAATGGAACCTCAATGCGCTGCACGTTCGTCTGGGCGACAACAGCATCAATGGCAAAGGCAGCCTGCAGCAGAAACTCGCCGGGCAGATCGACATCAACCTGCCGCGTCTGGCGCAACTCTGGCCGCAACTTCGTGGGCAACTGAACGGGCGCATCGATGTCGCCGGTACGCTGAAGGCGCCGCAAGGCAAGCTTGGGATGCAAGGTTCGCAACTGGCGTTCCAGGACAATCGCCTGCAAAGCCTGAACCTGGACGCGACCCTCGACAGTGCGCAACGGGCGAAAATCGAGCTCAAGGGCAGCGGCATCCAGGCCGGTGATACGTCGCTGGGAACGCTGACCGCCAGCGGTCAGGGCGACATCAAAAACCAGAAACTGACGCTCGACCTGCAAGGGCCGAAGCTCAAATTGGCGCTCGGCCTCGATGGCAATCTGAATCAGGGCAACTGGCGCGGGCGCTTGGCCAACGGCGATATCCAGGCCGGCGGGCAAGACTGGAAGCTGCAAAGCCCGGCGAAACTGGAACGACTGGCGGACGGCCAAATCACCTTCGGGGCACATTGCTGGGCGTCCGGCCCGGCCAGTCTGTGTGGTGAGGATTCGCGCCTGATGCCTGAGCCGAAGTTGCGTTATCACCTCAAGCAGTTCCCGATCGACAGCCTGGCGCAGTGGTTGCCGAAAGATTTCGCCTGGAAGGGCAGTCTCAATGCCGACCTGCAACTGGACTTGCCGGCCAGCGGTCCGAACGGCCAGATCAGCATCGACGCCAGCGGCGGTACGTTGCGCATGAAGGAAAAGGACCAGTGGCTGGACTTCCCGTACCAGACGCTGAAAATCACCAGCAAACTCACGCCCAAACGCATCGACACTGACCTCAACTTCGTCGGCGGCAAGCTCGGCGAGCTGATGGTCCAGGCGCAGATCAATCCGCTGCCCAAGAGCAAACCTGTGAGCGGCTCGTTCCGCCTCAGTGGGCTGGACCTGTCGGTGGCGCGGCCATTCGTGCCGATGGTCGAAAAGCTGACCGGGCGTTTGAATGGCAGTGGCACGATTTCCGGTGGCCTGTTGGCGCCGCAGGTCAACGGCAGCCTGCTGCTCAGCGACGGTGAAGTCTCCGGGGCYGAGTTGCCGATGGCGCTGCAAGCCTTGCAACTGCGCGCGGTAATTGCCGGTGAAACCGTGCAATTGGACGGCGACTGGAAAAGCGGCAAGACCGGGCAGGGCACGCTCAACGGCAACATCGACTGGGGGCAGGCGCTCATGGTCGACCTGGCGCTCAAGGGCTCACAATTACCAGTCACCGTCGAGCCGTACGCCAAGCTGGAAGTCGCGCCTGACCTGAAGATCTCGATGAAAGGTGACGAGCTGGCCATCGCCGGCAAAGTACTGGTGCCCAGAGGCGAGATCACCATTCGTGAGTTGCCGCCTTCCACGGTCAAGGTGTCCGATGACGTGGTGATCGTCGGTCAGCAGACCGAAGAGGGCAAACCACCCCTGGCCATGAAGATGGACATCGATGTGGTGGTCGGCGAAGACAAACTGAGCTTTGCCGGGTTTGGCCTGACTGCGAATGTGCAGGGCCATGTGCACATTGGCGACAACCAGGACACGCGCGGCGAGTTGTGGCTCAACGACGGGCGTTATCGCGCCTACGGCCAGCGCCTGTCCGTGCGTCGGGCACGATTGCTGTTTGCCGGCCCGCTCGATCAGCCTTACCTGGACGTCGAGGCGATTCGCCAGACCGACGACGTGATCGCCGGCATTCGCCTGAGCGGCAGCGCCGAACAACCGACCACGCAGATCTTCTCCGAGCCGGCCATGAGCCAGGAGCAGGCCTTGTCCTATCTGGTACTGGGTCGTCCGCTGAGCAGCAACGGCGAAGATAACAACATGCTTGCCCAAGCTGCGCTTGGGTTGGGCTTGATGGGCAGTTCGGGAGTGACTGGCGGGCTGGCCAAGGACCTGGGGATTCAGGATTTCCAGCTCGATACCCAGGGCAGTGGCAGCACCACCAGCGTGGTTGCCAGCGGCAATATCTCCGAAAAGCTCAGTTTGCGTTATGGCGTTGGCGTGTTTGAACCGGCCAACACCATTGCCTTGCGCTACAAGCTGAGCAAGAAGGTCTACCTCGAAGCCGCCAGCGGCGTGGCCAGTTCGCTGGACATCTTCTACAAGCGGGATTTCTAAGACCCCGTCACTTTTTCAAACCGAGTCGCTGCCATCGCGGGCAAGCCCGCTCCCACAGGGGATTACACCGATCCTGTGGGAGCGGGCTTGCCCGCGATAGCGTCCGTGCGCGCGCCACAATATCCGACTCCTTTGGTCAACTAAATACGAAGCAACCTAACTATTGCGTTGACATTGGCTGCCTAGGCAGTAACATCTCGTCATACATTCTCTGCCTAGGCAGCTAATTGGTGGCCAGATGAAACATTTCTCTCCGGACGATTTCCAGAATTGCCACCTCGGGCTCCTGCTCGGGCGCGCCGCGCTGCTCAAGGACCGGATTCTCGACACCCATATGGAACCCCACGGCATCACCGCCGCGCAGTTCAAAGTGCTGATCATCATTGGCCAATACGGCGTCGATACGCCGGCCGAGCTGTGCCGTCATCTGTCGCTGGACAGTGGTTCGATGACCCGCATGCTCGATCGTCTGGAACAGAAGGGTTTCCTCGCCCGCCAACGCAGCGAGGCGGATCGCCGTCAGGTTCAACTGGTGCTGACCGAAGACGGCCAGAAGCTCGCCGACCGCCTGCCGCACATCGGTGCAGAAGCGATGAACGAACTGGCCGGCGCCATCACCCCCGATGAGCTCAAGACCCTGGAACACATCCTCAAGAAAATCCTGGTGGCTGCCGGTGACTCGATCACCCTGCTGCGGGTAGGTGACAAATGAACAGTAAAACCCTGCGTACGAGCCTGAGTCTGGTGCTGTTGGCCATGACGCTGGCGGGTTGCGCCAGCTACAGCGGCCTGACCACCGAAGGCGTCAGCCTCGATGCGAAAAACCTGAAGGCCGGACAATCGTTGAACGGCGTCACGTTGTCGCCAGCGGCCTGGCCAAAAAACGATTGGTGGAAAAGCCTCGGTGATCCGCAGCTGGACGGTTTGATCCGCGAAGCTTTGCACGACAGCCCGGACATGCAAATTGCCGACGCTCGTGCCCACCAGGCCAGCGCTGCCGCTTACGCCGCCGACGCCGCCCGCATGCCGACCCTCGACGCCAGCGCTGGCGTCAGCCGTTCGCGACTCTCTCGGGATCAGGACCCGAGCGGGCAGGGCGGTACTTACGCCACCGTGCGTAACATCGGTGCCAGCTTCAATTACAACTTCGACCTCTGGGGCGGCCAGCGTGACGCCTGGGAAGCGGCGTTGGGCGAAGCCCGCGCTGCCGAAGTCGATCAACAGGCCGCCCAGTTGACCTTGTCCGCCGATGTTGCCCGCGCCTACAGCGATCTGGGTCAGGCGCACATCGTTTACGACCTGGCCAACGAGGACCTCAAGCGCACCCGGCAAATGCTCGATCTGGGCCAGCGTCGCTTGAGTTCGGGCATCGACAGCCAGTATCAGTTCCAGCAAACCGAAAGCCTGGAAGCCACTTCCGAAGCCAGCCTGATCGACGCTGAAAAACGCCTGAACAGCGCAAAAATCGCCCTGGCGGTGTTGCTCGGCAAAGGCCCGGATCGCGGCAACGAAATCGCCCGTCCAAAAATCCTCCAGGCCAGCGCCGTGGCATTGCCGTCGGTATTGCCCGCCGAGTTGCTGGGTCGCCGCCCGGACCTGGTGGCTGCACGCTGGCGGGTCGAGGCGGCGAGCAAGAACATTGCCGCCGGCAAGACCCAGTTCTATCCCAACTTGAACCTCAGCGCCGCCGCCGGTGCCGAATCGTTGTTAGGGGATGCCATGTTCGGGTCGGCCAGTCGCTTCTTTAATGTCGCGCCGACCATTTCGGTGCCGATTTTCGACGGCG
Source organism: Pseudomonas sp. P1_F1_2 (assembly GCF_056405815.1). Classification (NCBI taxonomy): domain Bacteria; kingdom Pseudomonadati; phylum Pseudomonadota; class Gammaproteobacteria; order Pseudomonadales; family Pseudomonadaceae; genus Pseudomonas; species Pseudomonas sp. P1_F1_2. Next base: position 10,788 of record NZ_JBFUBK010000001.1, read on the forward strand.
GCCGGCTGCGCGCCGACCTCGATTCGCGCGATGCCGATTACGACCTCGCGGTGGCGCAGTACAACAAAAGCCTGGTGAAAGCGCTCGGCGATGTCAGCGACACGATCAACCAGTTACGCGATATCGGCCGGCAAATCGGTGCTCAGCAGCACGCCACCGACATTGCCCAGGATTCTTACAACACCGTGGTCCAGCGGTACGGTTCCGGCATCGGTAACTACCTGGACGTGCTCAGCATCGAGCAGCAATTGCTCCAGGCCCAGCGTCAGTTGGCCAACMTGAATGCCGAGCAGATCGACTTGTCGATCCAATTGATGCAAGCGCTGGGCGGCGGATTTCAGGGCGACACCCTGACCGCAGCCAACGCCATCCCAGCCACGCAGCACAACTAATTCAAGGTATTTGTCATGGCCACCGTCGATACACCTCAAGCCCCGGATAACGCTCAAGACACGGGCAATCCGCGTAAACGCAAAGTCATGCTGGTCGCTCTGGCCATCGTGGTTGTCCTCGCCGGAGTCGGCGTCTGGGGTTATCACGAACTCTACGGGCGCTGGAATGAAAGCACCGACGACGCCTACGTCAACGGCAACGTCGTGGAAATCACCCCGCTGGTGACTGGCACCGTGGTCAGTATCGGCGCTGATGATGGCGACCTCGTCCACGAAGGCCAGGTGCTGATCAATTTCGACCCGAACGACGCCGAAGTCGGTCTGCAAAGTGCCCAGGCCAATCTGGCCCGCACCGTGCGCCAGGTGCGTGGTTTGTACAGTAACGTCGATGGCATGAAGGCTCAGGTCAACGCGCAACAAGCCGAAGTGCAGAAGGCGCAGGACAACTTCAACCGCCGGAAAAACCTCGCAGCCGGCGGTGCGATTTCCCAGGAAGAGCTGTCCCACGCTCGCGATGACCTGACTTCGGCGCAAAACGCCCTGGCCAACGCCAAACAGCAGCTGAAAACCACCAGCGCGCTGGTCGATGACACCGTGGTTTCGTCGCACCCGGACGTGATGTCGGCCGCCGCGCAACTGCGTCAGGCCTACCTGAACAACTCGCGCAGCACCTTGATCGCGCCGGTCACCGGTTACGTGGCCAAACGCTCCGTGCAATTGGGTCAACGGGTTCAGCCGGGCACTGCGCTGATGGCCGTGATTCCACTGGATCAACTGTGGATCGACGCCAACTTCAAGGAAACCCAACTGCGTGACATGCGCATCGGTCAACCTGTGGACATCGAAGCCGACCTGTACGGCAGCGACGTGAAATTCAGCGGCACCATCGACAGCCTTGGCGCCGGCACAGGCAGCGCGTTTGCCCTGCTCCCGGCGCAAAACGCTACCGGTAACTGGATCAAGATCGTGCAACGGGTGCCGGTGCGGATCCACATCAACGCCGAAGAACTGGCCAAGCATCCGCTGCGGGTTGGTTTGTCGACGCTGGTCAATGTGAACCTGCGTGACCAGAGCGGCCCGGTACTGGCGCAACAACCGCCGCAAAAGGCCTCGTTCAGCACCAATGTCTACGATCGTCAGTTGGCCGAGGCCGACGCAATGATCACCCAATTGATCCACGACAACAGCGCCGCGGTCAGCAAAACCGCGCAACGCTGATTCGCCAATCCGTCAGTTGCGCCCGTAGTGGGCGCAGCGCCTGCGTTGTTTCAAAGGATTCGCGATGAGCAATAACGCCTCTTTCACGCCGCCCAGCCTGTTGCTCAGCACCATCGGCCTGTCGCTGGCGACCTTCATGCAAGTGCTCGACACCACCATCGCCAACGTGGCGCTGCCGACCATTTCCGGCAACCTGGGCGTGAGTTCGGAGCAGGGCACCTGGGTGATTACTTCATTTGCCGTGAGCAACGCCATTGCGCTGCCGCTGACCGGTTGGCTCAGTCGGCGCTTTGGTGAAGTGAAGCTGTTTCTGTGGGCCACGGTGCTGTTTGTGCTGGCCTCGTTTCTCTGCGGTATCTCGACCTCGATGCCGGAGCTGATCGGCTTTCGGGTGTTGCAAGGGCTGGTCGCCGGTCCGTTATACCCAATGACCCAAACGCTGCTGATCGCGGTTTATCCGCCCGCCAGACGCGGCATGGCCCTGGCGTTGTTGGCGATGGTCACGGTGGTGGCGCCGATTGCCGGGCCGATTCTCGGTGGCTGGATTACCGACAGTTACAGCTGGCCGTGGATCTTCTTCATCAACGTGCCCATCGGCATTTTCGCGGTGATGGTGGTGCGCCAGCAGCTCAAGGCACGGCCGGTGGAAACCAGCCGTCAGCCGATGGATTACGTTGGTTTGATCACACTGATCATTGGTGTCGGGGCCTTGCAGGTGATTCTCGACAAGGGCAATGACCTGGACTGGTTCGAGTCGAACTTCATCATCCTCGGCGCGGCCATTTCAGTGATTGCGCTGGCGGTGTTTGTGATCTGGGAAATGACCGACAAGCATCCGGTGGTCAACCTGCGGCTGTTTGCCTATCGCAACTTCCGCATCGGCACGCTGGTGCTGGTGTTGGGGTACGCCGGGTTCTTCGGCATCAACCTGATCCTGCCGCAGTGGCTGCAAACCCAAATGGGCTACACCGCGACCTGGGCCGGTCTGGCCGTGGCGCCAATCGGGATTCTGCCGGTGATCCTGTCGCCTTTTGTCGGCAAGTATGCGCACGATTTCGACCTGCGGTTGTTGGCCGGGTTGGCGTTTTTGGCGATTGGCCTGAGTTGTTTCATGCGCGCCGGGTTCACCAATGAAGTCGACTTCCAGCACATTGCCCTGGTGCAACTGTTCATGGGCATCGGCGTGGCACTGTTCTTCATGCCGACCCTGAGCATCCTGATGTCAGACCTGCCACAGCACCAGATCGCCGATGGCGCGGGCCTCGCGACCTTCCTGCGCACCTTGGGCGGTAGTTTTGCGGCGTCGTTGACCACCTGGATCTGGATTCGCCGGGCGGACCAGCACCACGCGTACCTGAGTGAAAGCATCACCACTTACGACCGGGCAACCCGCGATGCGTTGAACACGCTGGGCGGGGCGGGGAGTCCGGCGTATGCGCAACTCGATCATGTGCTGACCAGTCAGGCGTACATGCTCTCCACCGTGGATTACTTCACGTTGCTGGGGTGGGGGTTCATGGGGTTGATTCTGATTGTGTGGCTGGCGAAACCACCGTTTGCCGCCAAAGCAGGCCCTGCGGCATCCGGGCATTGAGTGAAGATCGTTCCCACGCTCCGCGTGGGAATGCAGCCCGGGACGCTCCGCGTCCCATCCAAAGCCGAACGCGGAGCGTCCGTTGAGGCATTCCCACGCAGAGCGTGGGAACGATCAAATGATGTTGAATTTGAGTCCGCTATCGCGAGCAGGCTCGCTCCTACAGGGTGTGTGTCCGGCAGTCAGCTCGTGGGGGCTGCCAGTTGCGGCGGCGGGGCGAAGTCGAACGGTGCCAACGCAAACCCGTTCTCATCCACCTGCAACGCCCAACCCTGACGATCCCAATCCCCCAACACAATGCGCTTGGCCGCCTGCTCGCCAAGTTGCAGTTTATGGATGGCAGGGCGGTGGGTGTGCCCGTGGATCAAGGTCTTCACCCCGTATTCCTGCATGATTCGCGGAATTTCCTCGGGCGTGACATCAACAATGTCATTGGCCTTCATCCGCGTTTGCGTGCGGCTTTCACTGCGCAGCTTGCGGGCCAGTTTATGGCGCGTGCGCAGCGGCAAGTGACGCAGGATGAACAGGGTGACGGGGTTGCGCAGGTAACGACGCAGCTTCATATAGGCTTCGTCGCGGGTGCAGAGGCTGTCGCCGTGCATCAACAGTACCGGCTCGCCATAAAACTGCACGACACTCGGGTCCTTCAACAACGTGCAGCCGGCCAGTTTGCAGAAGGCCTGGCCGAGCATGAAGTCGCGATTGCCGTGCATCAGAAAAATGGCCGTGCCGCTGTCGCTCAATTCGCGCAGGGCCTGGCAGATGGAGCGCTGAAAGGGCGTCATGGCATCGTCGCCAATCCACGCTTCGAAAAAGTCGCCCAGAATGTACAACGCACTCGCCGAGCGGGCGCGTCCGGCGAGCAAATCCAGAAACGCCCGGGTAATGTCCGGGCGCTCCTCTTCCAGATGCAAGTCTGAAATCAGCAATATCACTCAATGATCTCGGCTTTCTCGATGATCACGTCGTCTGCTGGAACGTCCTGGTGGCCGGACTTGGAGGTGGTGGCCACGCCTTTGATCTTGTCGACAACGTCGGTGCCGGCAGTCACTTTACCGAATACCGCGTAGCCCCAACCCTGGACATTCTTGCCGCTGTGGTTCAGGAAGCTGTTGTCAGCCACGTTGATGAAGAACTGGGCGGAAGCCGAATGCGGCTCCATGGTGCGGGCCATGGCAACGGTGTACTTGTCGTTGGAAAGACCGTTGTCAGCTTCGTTCTGGATGCTTGGGCGCTTGTCTTTCTTTTCTTTCATGCCTGGCTCGAAACCGCCGCCCTGGATCATGAAGTTACCGATGACGCGGTGGAAAACGGTGTTCTCGTAGTGACCGGCTTTAACGTATTCGACGAAGTTAGCCACGGTGATCGGGGCTTTCTCGGCGTTCAGTTCCAGGACGATGTCGCCATGGTTGGTGGTCAGTTTGACTTGGGTCATGATCGGTACTCTATCTGGGAATTCGTGGGTTTCGGGGCATTACAGCCCCCAACCGGTTTGGCCAGTAACAGCCAAGGTGCGCAGTTTAGCGTGCCGGACGCGAATTTCGAGGCTGTTTTTCATTTATGGCCTATTAAATACGACCGTTTGCAGGCGCGCTCTGTCAGGTGCTTGACAGCATCGGCTATGATAGCGGCTTTGTTTTATCTGGCCCTTCTTCTGGCCGCGCACTTGTACGTTCAAGGATCCTATGAGCAAGCCCACTGTCGACCCTACCTCGAATGCCAAGACCGGCCCTGCCGTGCCGGTCAATTTCCTGCGCCCGATCATCCAGGCGGACCTGGACTCGGGTAAGCACACGCAGATCGTCACCCGTTTCCCGCCTGAGCCCAACGGCTACCTGCACATCGGTCACGCCAAGTCGATCTGTGTGAACTTCGGCCTGGCCCAGGAGTTCGGCGGCGTCACGCACCTGCGTTTCGACGACACCAACCCGGCCAAGGAAGACCAGGAATACATCGACGCGATCGAAAGCGACGTCAAATGGCTGGGCTTCCAATGGTCCGGCGAAGTGCGCTACGCCTCGCAGTATTTCGACCAGTTGCACGACTGGGCCGTCGAACTGATCAAGTCCGGCAACGCCTATGTCGACGACCTGAGCCCTGAACAGGCCAAGGAATACCGTGGCACCTTGACCGAACCGGGCAAGAACAGCCCGTTCCGCGAGCGTTCCGTGGAAGAAAACCTGGACCTGTTCGCCCGCATGAAGGCTGGCGAGTTCCCGGACGGCGCACGCGTGCTGCGAGCCAAGATCGACATGGCCTCGCCGAACATGAACCTGCGCGACCCGATCATGTACCGCATCCGTCACGCTCACCACCACCAGACCGGTGACAAGTGGTGCATCTACCCGAACTACGACTTCACCCACGGTCAGTCGGACGCCATCGAAGGCATCACCCACTCGATCTGCACCCTGGAGTTCGAAAGCCACCGTCCGCTGTACGAGTGGTTCCTCGAGAACCTGCCAGTGCCGGCCAACCCGCGCCAGTACGAGTTCAGCCGTCTGAACCTGAACTACACGATCACCAGCAAGCGCAAGCTCAAGCAACTGGTCGATGAAAAGCACGTCAACGGCTGGGACGATCCGCGCATGTCCACGCTGTCGGGCTTCCGCCGCCGTGGCTACACGCCGAAATCGATCCGCAACTTCTGCGAAATGATCGGCACCAACCGTTCCGACGGCGTGGTCGACTTCGGCATGCTCGAATTCAGCATCCGCGACGACCTCGACCACAGCGCCCCGCGTGCCATGTGCGTGCTGCGCCCGCTGAAAGTCGTGATTACCAACTACCCGGAAGGCCAGGTCGAGAACCTCGAACTGCCGTGCCACCCGAAAGAAGACATGGGCATGCGCGTTCTGCCGTTTGCCCGTGAAATCTACATCGACCGTGAAGACTTCATGGAAGAGCCGCCAAAAGGCTACAAGCGCCTGGAACCGGCCGGCGAAGTGCGTCTGCGTGGCAGCTACGTGATCCGTGCCGACGAAGCGATCAAGGACGCCGACGGCAACATCGTCGAGCTGCGTTGCTCCTACGACCCGGACACCCTGGGCAAGAACCCTGAAGGCCGCAAGGTCAAAGGCGTGGTGCACTGGGTGCCAGCGGCCGCCAGCGTCGAGTGCGAAGTGCGTCTGTACGATCGCCTGTTCCGTTCGGCCAACCCTGAGAAAGCCGAAGACAGCGCCAGTTTCCTGGACAACATCAACCCTGATTCGCTGCAGGTACTCACCGGTTGTCGTGCCGAGCCTTCGCTGGGCAACGCACAGCCGGAAGACCGTTTCCAGTTCGAGCGCGAAGGTTACTTCGTCGCGGATATCAAGGACTCGAAACCAGGTCAGCCGGTATTCAACCGTACCGTGACCCTGCGTGATTCGTGGGGCCAGTGATTTAGTGACAGGCCTGACCGGCCTGTATAGAAAGGCAACTAACGTGCTTACGATCTACAACACGCTCACCAAGAGCAAAGAAGTCTTCAAGCCGCTGGATGGCAACAAGGTGCGCATGTACGTCTGCGGGATGACCGTGTACGACTACTGCCACCTGGGCCATGGCCGCAGCATGGTTGCGTTCGACCTGGTGACCCGCTGGTTGCGGTTCAGCGGTTACGACCTGACCTACGTGCGCAACATCACTGACATCGACGACAAGATCATCAATCGTGCCCGCGAGAACGGCGAGTCGTTCGAAGCCTTGACCGAGCGCATGATCGCGGCGATGCACGAAGACGAAGCGCGCCTGAACATCAAGAAGCCGGACATGGAACCGCGTGCCACCGGGCATATCCCCGGCATGCACGCGATGATCCAGACCCTGATCGACAAGGGTTACGCCTACGCCCCGGGCAATGGCGACGTGTACTACCGCGTCGCCAAGTTCATGGGCTACGGCAAGCTGTCGCGCAAGAAGATCGAAGACCTGCGTATTGGCGCACGGATCGAAGTCGACGAGTCCAAGCAGGACCCGCTGGACTTCGTGCTGTGGAAGGGCGCCAAGCCGGGCGAGCCGAGCTGGGAATCGCCGTGGGGCGCCGGGCGTCCGGGCTGGCACATCGAGTGCTCGGTGATGTCGACCTGCTGCCTGGGCGAGACGTTCGACATTCATGGCGGCGGCAGCGACCTTGAGTTCCCGCACCACGAAAACGAAATCGCCCAGAGCGAAGCGGCCACCGGCAAGACCTACGCCAACGCGTGGATGCATTGCGGCATGATTCGTATCAATGGCGAGAAGATGTCCAAGTCCTTGAACAACTTCTTCACCATTCGCGACGTGCTCGACAAGTACCACCCGGAAGTCGTGCGTTACCTGCTGGTGTCGAGCCACTACCGCAGCGCGATCAACTACTCGGAAGACAACCTCAAGGACGCCAAAGGCGCACTCGAGCGTTTCTACCACGCGTTGAAAGGCCTGCCGAACGTGGCACCGGCTGGCGGCGAAGCCTTCGTCGAGCGTTTCACTCAGGTGATGAACGACGACTTCGGCACGCCAGAAGCCTGCGCCGTGCTGTTCGAGATGGTGCGTGAGATCAACCGCCTGCGCGAGAACGATCTCGATGCAGCGGCCGGTCTGGCGGCGCGCCTGAAAGAACTGGCCAGCGTGCTGGGTGTGTTGCAGCTCGAAGCCGATGACTTCCTGCAAGCGGGCGCCGAAGGGCGTGTCGATGCCGCTGAAGTGGATGCGCTGATTGCTGCGCGTCTGGCGGCACGTGCTGCCAAAGACTGGGCCGAATCCGACCGCATCCGCGACCAGCTCACCGCCATGGGCGTGGTGCTGGAAGACGGCAAGGGCGGCACGACCTGGCGCCTGGCTGACTGATGATCGTTCCCACGCTCTGCGTGGGAATGCCTCATTGGACGCTCCGCGTCCGCTTCGGCATGGGACGCGGAGCGTCCCTGGCTGCATTCCCACGCGGAGCGTGGGAACGATCAAACAAAACCCGCCTTGTGCGGGTTTTTGTTTTTTTTGGGGGGGGCTCAAGTGCAGCAGTGGCTCGGCTGATGCTATCGCGGGCAAGCCTTGCTCCTACGGGACAGAGTCGTTCACCGAACCTGTGTACGGCGCAATCCTGTAGGAGCAAGGCTTGCCCGCGATTGACTGCGCAGCAGTCAGCTTTCTGACTGGCGCAATCGCTTGTAAAGGGTATTACGACTAACCCCCAGCCGCCGCGCCAGATACGAAATGTTCCCCCCGGCCGCCTGCAGCTGTCGATTCAAGTCTTCGACATCATTGAGATCCACCTCCAACGCCTGCGGCGAATCCACCGGCTCCATCTCCAGATCGACAAAAAAATCATCCGGCAAATGTTCCGGTCGCACCGGTTGTTCCTCCGCCATGGCCAGCGCCACCTGCATTACGCTGCTGACCTGACGCAAATTCCCCGGCCACGGGTGGCGGCCGAACAACTCCAAAACTTCCCGGCTCAACCCGGCCCATTGCGTCGGTTCGCGATGTTGCTCCCACAGCCGCTTGAACAGTGCTTCCTTGTCACTGCGTTCCCTTAGCGGCGGCAGCTCCAGGGTCAGGCCGCCAATGCGGTAATACAGGTCTTCACGAAAGCGACCGAGCTGCACCTGTTCACGCAACGCACGGTTGGTGGCCGAAATAATCCGGATATCGACCGGGAACAGTTCGCTACTGCCCACTGGTTGCACGCAGCGCTCCTGCAAAACCCTCAACAACCGGGCTTGAGTCGGCAACGGCATATCACCGATTTCATCGAGGAAGAGGGTGCCTTTGTCGGCCTTGCGAATCAGCCCGATGCTGCCTTTCTGATTGGCACCGGTGAATGCACCTTTCTCATAGCCAAAGAGCTCAGACTCCACCAGTTCGGCGGGGATAGCCGCACAATTGACGGCAATAAACGCTTGTTTGCTGCGCGAACTGGCCTGGTGCAGGGCTTTGACGAAAACTTCCTTGCCGACCCCGGTTTCGCCGTGGATCAACAGCGGAATGTCTTTCTCCAGCAGGCGTTCCGCCTGACGCACAGCCTTTTCCACGCGGCTGTCACCGAAATGCAGGGTGTTGAGGCTGATGGCTTCGGGCGCCGCCACCACCGGCTCGGCGCTCTTGGGTTCAGAAAACAGTCGAGGTTGTATGGGCACTTGTTTCGGCCGCTTCAACAGGCACTGAAAGCGGTTGCGGCCGGAGGCTTGCAGGGCAAACGGCAGGCCGTCGGGTTGGTTCAGCAGTTCCAGCAACGAGACCTTGAACAGGCTTTCGATGCTGACCCGCGACAGGCTGATGCCTAACAGATTGTCGGCCCGGCGGTTGGCCGACAGCACCTGGCCGCTCTCATCAAAAATCAGCAAACCGGCCCATTGGCTGTCGAGGTTGTTTAGCCCGGTGTTGAAGGTCAGTTGAAAATGCTGGCCATGGAACAGGTTGAGGATCAGCCGGTTTTCCACGGTCTGGCTCATCATCTTGACCATGCCCAGGGTGTGCGATGGCGGCAGGTAGCTGTCGCTGGACACATCCAGTACCGCGATCACTTTGCGTTCGGCATCGAAAATCGGTGCGGCGGAACCGGTCATGAAGCGGTTGGCTTTCAAAAAGTGTTCATCGTGTTCAATGTGCACCGCCTGCTCACAGGCCAGGGCGGTGCCGATGGCGTTAGTGCCGCTGCAACGCTCCATCCAGCTGGCGCCCGCGCTGAAGCCACGGGCCAGGGTCGGCTCGATAAAGCGCTGAGTGCCCCACGACGTCAGCACCTGGCCCTGATTATCGGCAAGCATGATCAGGCAGTTGGAATTGCTCAGGATGTTTTCGTAATACGGCAGTACTTCCTGATGCGTGGTTTGCACCAATGAATGCTGACTCTCCAGCAACTGCGCAATGCCTTCGGCCGGCAGTTGATCAAACGCTGGGGCGCTTTGGTGATTGAGGCCGAACGCGCGGCAACGGGACCAGGAGTCCTGAATGATGGCGTCGTGGGAGAGCGGCGTGGCGGGTGCGGCCATGGCAGTCGATCTCTAAGCATTTATTGTTTTTGTTTTGGGTAAACGCAATCTGCACGCATCTCGACATACCGCCGAACGCGATTTTGTAGCAGCTGGCGAAGCCTGCGTCCGGCGACGCAGTCGTCGTAAAACCTGTATTCGCGGTCTTTCTTATACACCGCGACACCTGATCTAACGACGACTGCGTCGCCGGACGCAGGCTTCGGCAGCTGCTACAAGGTTGTGCGTAATTCGGAAATTTTCGCAGTAAAACGGTTTGTAGAGTGTTGTTCACTATTGTTCATTGTCAACCGGCGGATTGTTCAGTTGTTCAGTCCAGGTTGTTCATTTGTGTTCAGCAACGAAAGCGATGACGYCGTCCATTCGAGGTTTTTCAAGCTAGATCAATGGCTTGTGATTTTTGGCACGAAAGTCGCTCTGTAGCTCCGGTCGCTTGACTCCAAATAATAAAAAAGGCCGAGCCATGTCATTAACCCTGGAGCACGTCAGCCGCACCGTCGAGGGCCAGACCTGGATCGATGATGCGTGCCTTAGTTTTGAACCCGGTTCCTTCAACGTTTTGCTTGGGCGAACACTGTCCGGCAAAACCAGCCTGATGCGCTTGATGGCCGGTCTGGACAAGCCCGACAGCGGCCGCATCCTCATGAACGGCGTCGACGTCACCCAGCGCCCGGTGCGTTTGCGCAATGTGTCGATGGTCTATCAGCAATTCATCAACTATCCGACCATGACGGTGTTCGAGAACATTGCTTCGCCGTTGCGCCAGGGTGGTGTTTCCAACGAACTGATCCAGAGCAAAGTGCTGGAAACCGCGAAGATGCTGCGCATCGAGAAGTTCCTCCAGCGCCATCCCCTCGAACTGTCCGGCGGCCAGCAACAGCGCACGGCTATGGCACGGGCGCTGGTCAAGGATGCCGAACTGATTCTGTTCGACGAACCGCTGGTCAACCTTGATTACAAGCTGCGCGAAGAGCTGCGCCAGGAAATGCGCGAGCTGTTCAAGGCGCGGCACACCATCGCCATTTACGCCACCACCGAACCCAACGAAGCGCTGGCGCTGGGCGGCACCACGACGATTCTTCACGAAGGCCGGGTGATCCAGAGTGGCAAGTCTTCCGAGGTCTATCACCAGCCGCAAACGGTGCTGGCGGCCGAGCTGTTCTCCGAGCCGCCGATCAACCTGATGCCCGGCCGGATTGCCGGCAACGAAGTGAGCTTTGCCAACTTCGTGCACTTCCCGTTGAACGTGGATTTGCGGCCAGTGGGCGAGGGCGAGTTCCGCTTTGGCGTGCGGCCCAGCCACATCTCGTTGGTGCCGAGCAACGACGATGACCTGGAGCTGGCCGTGACCGTCGAGGTCGCCGAGATCAGCGGTTCGGAAACCTTCCTGCACGTGCGCAATGAGCATTTCCTGCTGGTGCTGCACCTGCCCGGTGTTCACGAATACGACGTCGATGCGCCGATTCGCATCTATATCCCCACCCACAAACTGTTTGTGTTCGATGCGCAGGGGCGTTTGGTCCAGGCGCCCGGTCGCCGTATCGCGAGGGTTGCCTGATGGCCGAAATTCGTTTGCAAAACCTCGCCCACAGCTACACCCGCACGCCAACCGGCCCTGAGGATTACGCCATCCGCGAGATGGACCACATTTGGGAGCAGGGTGGTGCCTACGCGTTGCTCGGGCCTTCGGGTTGCGGCAAATCCACCTTGCTCAACATCATTTCCGGATTGCTCAGCCCGTCTCAGGGGCATGTGTTGTTCGACGGCAAAGCGGTCAACGACCTGACCCCCGAGAAGCGCAACATCGCCCAGGTTTTCCAGTTTCCGGTGGTCTACGACACCATGACGGTGTTCGATAACCTGGCATTTCCGCTGCGCAACCAAGGCATGGCCGAGGCAAGAATTCACAGCAAGGTGCAGGAAATTGCCGAGGTGCTGGACCTTCAGGCGCTGCTGAGCAAGAAGGCCAGCAACCTCACCGCCGACGAGAAACAGAAAGTCTCCATGGGCCGTGGGCTGGTACGCGACGACGTCTCGGCCATCCTGTTCGATGAACCACTGACCGTGATCGATCCGCACTTGAAGTGGAAGCTGCGGCGCAAGCTCAAGCAGATCCACGAGCAGTTCAACATCACGATGGTCTACGTGACCCACGATCAACTGGAGGCCTCGACCTTCGCCGACAAAATCGCCGTGATGTACGGCGGGCAGATCGTGCAGTTCGGTACGCCGCGAGAATTGTTCGAACGCCCAAGCCACACCTTTGTCGGCTATTTCATCGGCAGCCCGGGGATGAACCTGATTGAGGTCACGCCGCAGGCCGGGGGCGTGGGGTTCGCTTCGACGCATCTGCCGCTGTCCGAGGCGCAGCAAAAGCGCATCGCCGAATCCGAGTGGAAAACCCTGAAAGTCGGTATCCGTCCGGAGTTTGTGCATGTGTGGGAAGAGCCCTTTGATGATGCGATGAAGGCTCAAGTCGTACACATCGAAGACCTTGGCACCTACAAGATCCTGACCCTGAACCTCGACGGCGCACCGTTGAAAGTGCGCCTGGCCGAAGACAAACCGGTACCCGAAGGCACCGCGTACATCAGTTTTCCGGCGCAGTGGTTGATGGTGTATGCCGATGAATACTTGCTGGAGGCACAGCCATGAACAAGGTGCAAAACAACAAGGCCTGGTGGCTGGTGTTGCCGGTGTTCCTGCTGGTGGCCTTCAGTGCGGTGGTCCCGATGATGACGGTGGTCAACTACTCGGTGCAGGACATTTTCGACCAGTCCAGTCGCTACTTCGTCGGCGCCGACTGGTACAAACAAGTGCTGCTCGATCCGCGCCTGCATGACTCGCTGCTGCGCCAGTTCATCTACTCCGCCTGCGTATTGCTGATCGAAATTCCGCTGGGCATCGCCATCGCACTGACCATGCCCACCAAGGGACGCTGGTCGTCGCTGGTGCTGATCGTCCTGGCCATTCCGTTGCTGATTCCGTGGAACGTGGTCGGCACGATCTGGCAGATTTTCGGTCGAGCCGATATCGGCCTGCTTGGGTCGAGCCTCAATGCCATGGGCATCAGCTACAACTATGCGGCGAACACCATGGACGCCTGGGTCACGGTGCTGGTGATGGACGTCTGGCACTGGACGTCGCTCGTGGCGCTGTTGTGTTTCTCCGGGTTACGGGCGATTCCGGACGTGTATTACCAGGCCGCGCGGATTGACCGAGCGTCCGCCTGGGCGGTGTTCCGCCACATCCAGTTACCCAAGCTCAAAAGCGTGCTGTTGATCGCGGTGATGCTGCGGTTCATGGACAGTTTCATGATCTACACCGAGCCGTTTGTGTTGACCGGTGGCGGCCCGGGGAATGCGACGACGTTCTTGAGTCAGACGCTGACCCAGATGGCGATAGGGCAATTCGACCTGGGGCCGGCAGCGGCATTCTCGCTGGTGTACTTCCTGATCATCCTGTTGGTGTCCTGGCTGTTCTACACCGCCATGACTCACTCTGACGCCAACCGCTGAGGCCCGCCATGAGTAAAAGAAAGCTCATCCCGCTGCTGATCTACATCCTGTTCCTGCTGGTGCCGATCTACTGGCTGCTGAACATGTCCTTCAAGAGCAACACCGAAATCCTCGGTGGCCTGACGTTGTTTCCCCAGGATTTCACTTTCCACAACTACAAGGTGATCTTCACCGATCCGGCCTGGTACACCGGTTACCTCAACTCGCTGTATTACGTGAGCCTGAACACGGTGATCTCCCTGAGCGTGGCGTTGCCGGCGGCGTATGCGTTTTCACGCTACCGTTTCCTGGGCGACAAGCACCTGTTCTTTTGGCTGCTGACCAACCGCATGGCGCCACCCGCCGTATTCCTGTTGCCGTTCTTCCAGCTGTATTCCTCGATCGGGTTGTTCGACACCCACATCGCCGTGGCACTGGCTCACTGCCTGTTTAACGTACCGCTGGCGGTGTGGATTCTTGAAGGCTTCATGTCCGGCGTTCCCAAGGAAATCGACGAAACCGCCTACATCGATGGCTACAGTTTTCCCAAGTTCTTCGTCAAGATTTTCATCCCGCTGATCGGTTCCGGCATCGGTGTCACGGCGTTTTTCTGCTTCATGTTTTCCTGGGTTGAACTGCTCTTGGCGCGCACGCTGACGTCGGTCAACGCCAAGCCGATTGCCGCGGTGATGACCCGCACGGTCTCGGCATCCGGTATCGATTGGGGCGTGCTGGCAGCGGCGGGGGTGTTGACCATTCTGCCGGGCATGCTGGTGATCTGGTTTGTTCGCAACCACGTGGCCAAGGGCTTTGCCCTGGGTCGGGTATGAGGAGCTGATGATGGAATGGATGAGTTGGACCGGTCCCACGGCGGCGTTCTTCTGTGTCATTGCCCTGATCCTGGTGGGGATGACGACCTGGGAGTTGCGCTCGCCGAGCATTCTCAAACGAGGTTTCTTGCCGATTGCCACCACCCGTGGCGATCGGCTGTTTATCGGTCTTCTCGGCAGCGCCTACCTGCATTTGCTGGTAATTGGCGTCACCGACTGGAGCATCTGGGTAGCGTCCGCGTTGTCCCTGGTGTGGCTGTTGGCTGTGATGCGTTGGGGCTAGTCGAATCGCTCGGCAATGTTGCTCCGAAAATCAAACAGGAGGTCTCTATGTTCGACAAAAACAATAAGCTGCGACATAGCATTTCATTGGCAGCCATTCTGGCACTCAGTGGGTTGAGCGCTTCGGCCTGGGCCGACGCCTATGAAGACGCTGCGAAGAAATGGATTGGCGACGAGTTCAAACCGTCCACCCTGACGGCCGATCAGCAACTCGCGGAGTTGAAGTGGTTCATCAAGGCCGCCGAGCCGTTTCGCGGGATGGACATCAAGGTCGTCTCGGAAACCCTGACCACTCACGAATACGAGTCCAAAGTGTTGGCCAAGGCGTTCACCGAGATCACCGGGATCAAAGTCACCCACGACCTGCTGCAAGAAGGCGACGTGGTGGAGAAGCTGCAGACGGTGATGCAGTCGGACAAGAGCATTTATGACGGCTGGGTCAACGACTCGGACCTGATCGGTACGCATTTTCGCTACGGCAAGACTGAAGCGATCACCGACCTGATGGCGAACGAAGGCAAGAACTTCACGTCGCCGACGCTGGACCTCAAGGACTTCATTGGCACATCTTTCACCACGGCCCCGGACGGCAAGCTCTACCAACTGCCCGACCAGCAGTTCGCCAACCTCTATTGGTTCCGCGCCGACTGGTTCGAGCGGCCGGAGCTGAAAGCCAAGTTCAAGGAGAAATACGGCTACGAGTTGGGCGTACCGGTGAACTGGTCGGCGTATGAAGACATCGCCAAATTCTTCAGCGAAGACGTCAAGGAAATCGACGGCAAGCGCGTCTATGGGCACATGGACTACGGCAAGAAAGACCCGTCCCTGGGCTGGCGTTTCACCGACGCCTGGTTCTCCATGGCCGGTGGCGGCGACAAGGGCCTGCCCAACGGTTTGCCGGTGGACGAGTGGGGCATTCGTGTCGAGGATTGCCATCCGGTGGGTTCCAGCGTGACGCGTGGTGGCGACACCAACGGTCCGGCAGCGGTGTTCGCCACCACCAAGTATGTGGACTGGCTGAAAAAGTACGCGCCACCGGAAGCCGCCGGGATGACCTTCTCCGAATCCGGCCCGGTCCCGTCCCAGGGCAACATCGCCCAGCAGATCTTCTGGTACACCGCCTTTACCGCCGACATGACCAAGCCAGGCCTGCCAGTGGTGAACGCCGATGGCACGCCGAAATGGCGCATGGCGCCGTCGCCGCGCGGTCCGTACTGGGAAGAGGGCATGAAACTGGGTTATCAGGACGTGGGCTCATGGACATTCATGAAGTCCACGCCTGAGAAACAGAAACTTGCTGCCTGGCTCTATGCGCAGTTCGTGACGTCGAAAACCGTGTCGCTGAAGAAAACCATCGTTGGCCTGACGCCGATCCGCGAATCGGACATCAACTCGCAAGCGATGACCGACCTGGCACCGAAACTCGGTGGTCTGGTCGAGTTCTACCGCAGCCCGGCCCGTGTGCAATGGACCCCGACCGGGACCAACGTGCCGGACTATCCACGCCTGGCACAACTGTGGTGGAGCCACATCGCCGAAGCCGCCAGTGGCGACAAAACCCCGCAAGAAGCCCTGGATGGCCTGGCCAAGGATCAGGACGCCATCATGACCCGTCTGGAACGTTCCAAGGCGCAGCTCACCTGCGCACCGAAAATGAACCCGGAGCGCGATGCACAGTACTGGTTCGACCAACCGGGCGCACCGAAACCGAAACTGGCGAACGAGAAACCGAAAGGGGAGACCGTGAGCTACAACGAACTGCTGAAATCGTGGGCGGACGCGCGTAAGTAACTGCCTGGTCTGTGAACAGCGAACGGCACCGAAAGGTGCCGTTTTTTTTGTGCCTGTTCCAGCGTCTTCGCGGGCAAGCCCGCTCCCACAGGTTTCAGTGGTGTTTACACATTCCACGGACGACGGTGATCACTGTGGGAGCGGGCTTGCCCGCGAATGCGGTGGTTCGGGCAGCGAAAATCTCAAGTCTGATACCTCAGAGAGCTACACCCTTAACCCTGTGGGAGCCGGGCTTGCCCGCGATAGCGGTGGGTCAGTCGGTGAGGATGCTGAAGGCGCCGGCGCCATCGCGGGCGAGCCTGAACTGGTCAAGTAATCTCGGACACCGATTACGGTGTTTATGCCGCTTTTTGCTCCATGGCTATTGGCGACAGGTAGTCGTTATAGCTATGGAGTCTGGTGCCGTTGTTGCGCTGGTGCGACAGCGCGACGGAATGGGCGCCGAGTTTCACGCCAACCCGACCGCTCCAGATGTTGTTGTCGAACTGGCCGAGTAATTGTTTGCCCTCGTCGACGGCCTTGTAATAGTTAAGGCCGCCAAACAACGACAGGTCGTCCATCAACGGGTAAGTCCATGCGGTGCCCGCGTAGTATTGATTCCAGGCGTCTTTGAGGCGACTGGAGTACAGGCTGACACTGAGGTTCTGGTTCAGCGCGTAGTCGCCGCCACCGTAAGCGATCCACGGCGAATTGACCGGGCCGGCGTAAAACGTCGCGAAGTTCTCGCGCAGGTCGCTGGACACCGGTTGGCTCATGGCATGCAACCGACCGCCCTGAACCGATAAGCCTTCGATACTGGTGTTGGTGGCCGTGACGCCGCGGAAACTTTCCGGCAGCAACCGCGAGTCACCTGCCGCGACGACCGGGGTGGCGGGGAACACGTCGCCGATTTTTATCTCCGTGTCAAAGGCCCGGACTTTGGCGGCGCCACCGACCTTGGTGTATTCGTCCTGCGCTTGGCTGTCACTGTCGACCGGCAGCACGTCGAACGAACTGTTGCCACCGTTGCGACCGTCACCGGTATCGAGTTTCAAGCCGATCATCGCAAACGCATCGATCCCGAACCCGACGGTGCCTTGGGTGTAACCGGATTCGAACTTGCTGATGATGGCCTGGGCCCAGGCTTCGGAGTAGCCATTGCCGGTGGGGCTGGACTGGCCTTTGCGGTAATCACGATTAAAGTAGAAGTTGCGGTTGAGCACCGTCAGGCTGCTGCCTTCGACAAACCCCTCGGCTTTATCTTGCGCCAACACCATGGACGGCCCGGAGCCGATCACCACCGCTAAAGCGGCCATCGACATTTTTGTATGGTTAACCATCAATCACTCCTTGGGTTCGGCAGAACAGGAACGTGCTTCGGCATGGGTTTTATTGTTCGGCGGACAAAGGCCCGCCGGCATGGTCGCCGGGTGACATCGTTGCAAGCTGCGGATAACGCCAAGGTGATGGGGGAGTTACAATTTCGTCATGTGGGTCGGGTTGACGCCTCGGCGGGTCAGGTCAAGGCTGCGAGCTGCTCGATGGTTTGCGGGAAGCGTTCAACGAGGCGGATCAATGTCGTGGCTTGAGCATTGGGTGTTGCCCGTCCTTGTTCCCAGTTTTCGAGGGTGCGGGTGTTGGTGCGCAGATACATCGCGAACACCGACCTGGAGAGGTTGAGCTGTTGGCGGATGGCGACCACTTCCTCGGCAGTGATCGGCATCAGTTTCGGCAATTGGACCTTGTGGCTTCGCAGCGTGATCTTGCCTTGGCGCTCGTCGGCCAAGGCGTCGAGGCCTTCGATCAGTTCGGAAAAAATGTCACGTTTCATAGTGGGTTCTCGTATTGATTTCTCTATTCAGCATTTGTCTGAACAGTTTTTTCTGGGCCGGCGACAGATCGTCGTGCTCGTTTTTGCTGTACACGGTGAACAGCCAGAACTGCTCGAAGCCTGACCACCAGTAATAAATCACCCGCAGTCCACTGCGCTTGCCCTTGCCGCGACGTTGATCGAAGAAGCGGATTTTGCGCAGCCCACCTGTACCCTCAATGAGATCTCCCGCTGCTGGGTTTTTCAGCAGTTCCAGTTGAAAGCTGCGAAACAGATCGTCATCCAGATAGTCGTCTCGGTGTTTCTGAAACGCAGGTAATTCGATAAAAAGAGCATCCCTGTTCTGTACGTTGCCTGCGTATAGTGTTGTCTCGATAACCGAATAGGTCAAGGCATAGAAGCCGTCCTTTTCGTCCCTGTTCTCAAGATAGATCCCGGTCGCAAAAACACCTGTAGGACGAGTCGACCGGTGTGGTGAGAACGTTCGATCAAAGAGAGGGGAGACTTCGCAAATGAAGTGTCGGAACAATGCCTCCAGCGAGCAGCAAATGCTGGACTGGATCTAGGGTTGGCTGAGGACGGTTACGGTGTACTCATGGGAACGCATTTTTATCTGGGGGGAGGAGCTTGCGATCTACCATGCCCCCTTCGGACTTCAACTGGCCTGCGTGCCCATGGTGAAGAAACTGTGATGGTATAAACGCAAAAACGGCACCCGAAGGTGCCGTTTCTGTTTTTTACCGAGTGTCGCTTAAGCGATCAACCCGCCAGACCCGCCTGCTGAACCAGCACCAGCAACGGCTGCGGATACAGGCCCAGGAAGAACGCCAGTGCGGCGATGGCCAGCAGCATCACGCCGCCTGCACGTTGTTCCCAGTGCAGTTGTGCATCGTGGCGACGCAGGTTCGGCTCGATCAGGAACAGAGTGACCATCACACGCAGGTAGTAGAAAACGCCGATGGCGCTGCCCAGTACCAGGGAACCGACCAGCCACCACTGATGCGACTCGACGCCAGTCGCGATGATGTAGAACTTGCCGATGAAGCCCGCGGTCAGCGGGATACCGGCCAGGGACAGCATCATCACGGTCAGCACGGCGGTCAGGTACGGACGGCGCCAGAACAGGCCGCGGTATTCGTACAGGGCATCCGCGTCACGGCCGTTGTACGGCGAGGACATCAGGGTGATCACGCCGAACGCGCCCAGGCTGGTGATCACGTAGGTGACCAGGTACACGCCGATGGCTTCCACGGCCAGACCCTTGCTCGCCACCAGGGCGATCAGCAGGTAGCCGAAGTGCGCGATGGACGAGTAACCCAACAGACGCTTGAGGTTGCTTTGGGTCAGTGCCAGCAGGTTACCGAACAGGATCGACGCAATGGCGATGATGGTCAGTACGTCGCTCAGCACACCACTGCTTGCCGCTGGAGAGATCTGGAACAGACGCACCATCACGGCGAACACAGCAACCTTGGAAGCGGTAGCGAGAAACGCTGCAACCGGCGCCGGAGCACCTTCGTAAACGTCCGGGGTCCAGAGGTGGAACGGTACCAGCGACAGCTTGAACGCCAGACCGATCAGCATCATGCCCAGGCCCAGTTGTGCCAGCGAGCTTGGCAGACCGGTAGCCGCCAGGGCCTGACCGATACCGACGAAGCTCAGGGAGCCGGAGTCGGCGTACAGCAGGGCCATACCGAACAACAGGAACGCGGAACCGGCAGCCGACAGCACCATGTACTTGATACCGGCTTCCAGCGAACGCTTGTTGAAGAAGGCATACGCCACCAGACCGTAGACCGGTACCGAAAGCAGTTCCAGACCGACGAACAACCCGGCCAGGTGCTGCGCGCTGACCAGAACCAGGCCACCGGCGGCGGACATCAGAATCAGCAGGTAAAGTTCTTCACGGTTGCCCGGGTAACCCGAACCGCCATCGCCGAGGTAGGCGTGGGCGAGGGTTACACAAGCGAGGGTGGCGACCAGGATCAGCGCCATGTACAAGCAAGCGAAGCTATCAATCTGCAGCAGTGGGGTCACCGCCAGGGGCGCGACTTTCAAGGCTGGCAGGATCGACAGTAACGCCAGGTTCAGGCCCGCCACGGAAATCAGGAAGGTCTGCGAGTGGTTGCGGCGCCAGGCGATCGCCAGCATCACCACGATGATCGTGGCGCTGGTGATCAACAACGGCGCTAGCGCGATAAAGTGTTGAGTCGTGAATTCCATAGCGCTCTTACCGGGCCGAAGCGAGTTGAGTGAAGGCGGTGCCAAGCCACTGCTGCACGCCATGCATCGTCGCGGCAGAGGTGTCGAGGAACGGCTGCGGGTACACGCCGATGAAAATCAGCAACGCTGCCAGACCGACCACCATGATCAGTTCGCGACCATCCATGCCATGCAGCACCGCGTCCGATTTGGACGGGCCGAAGTAGGCACGGTGGATCATGATCAGCGAGTAGACCGAACCGAACACCAGGCCGGACGTCGCGAGGATAGTGATCAATGGAGCGCTCGGGAACGTGCCGATCAGGATCAGGAACTCACCCACAAAGTTACCGGTAGCCGGCAAGCCCAGGGACGCGGCGGCGAAGAACAGGCTGATGGCCGGCAGGTATGCGATCTTCGACCACAGGCCACCCATTTCACGCATGTCGCGGGTGTGAGTGCGTTCGTACAACTGACCGCTGAGGATAAAGAGTGCCGCGGCCGACAGACCGTGCGCCAGCATCTGCATCACCGCGCCCTGCAGCGCCAGTTGGCTGCCGGAGTAGATGCCGATCAACACGAAGCCCATGTGGGAAACGGAGGAGTAGGCGATCAGACGCTTGATGTCGGTTTGGGCGAAGGCCAGGAACGCACCGTAGAAGATCCCGACCAGACCCAGGCTCATGGCAACCGGCGCGAACTCGGCCGACGCATTCGGGAACAGCGGCAGGGCGAAACGCAGCAGGCCGTAAGCAGCTGTCTTCAACAAGATACCGGCCAGGTCGACCGAACCTGCGGTTGGCGCCTGGGCGTGAGCGTCAGGCAACCAGGAGTGGAACGGTACGACGGGCAGCTTGACCGCGAAAGCGATGAAGAAGCCGAGCATCAGGATGTACTCGGTAGTCATCGACATCTTGGTTTTCAACAGGTCGGCGTAGTTGAAGGTAATCACGCCAGTGCTGTTGAAGTTGACCAGGACCAGACCCAGGATCGCCACCAACATGATCAGGCCGGACGCCTGAGTGAAGATGAAGAACTTGGTCGCCGCGTAGATCCGGGTTTTCTTGCCGTCCGAAGAACTGTGACCCCAGAGCGCGATGAGGAAATACATCGGCACCAGCATCATTTCCCAGAAGAAGAAGAACATGAACAGGTCGAGGGCGAGGAACACGCCGACGACACCGCCCAGGATCCACATCAGGTTCAGGTGGAAGAAGCCAACGTGACGTTGAATCTCTTTCCACGAGCACAGTACCGAGAGGATACCCAGCAGACCGGTCAGCAGGATCATCAGCAGCGACAGGCCGTCGAGGGCCAGGTGGACGCTGATGCCGAAGCGCTGGATCCAGATGTGCTTGAACTCAAGCGCCCAGGTCGGATCGGCGCCAGGCGCCGGTGCAAATGAGTAGTTACCGTGGGCCCACAGCCAGAGGCCGAGTGCGAGTTCCAGGGTCATGGTCAACAGCGCAATCCAGCGCGGGAGGGTAGAGCCGAAGCGCTCACCCATCCAGCACAGCAGGCCGCCGATGAAGGGGATCAGGATTAGCCAAGGCAGAATCATGACGGGCTCAATTCCTTTCGCAAGTTCGCAAGGTTCATATTCAGACCGCTACCAGCACGATGGCGCCGATGACCAGCACGGAGCCGGCTGCCATCGATGCTGCGTACCAACGCAGTTGACCGGTTTCGGTACGGCTCAGGGCGGTGTGACCACCTTTGGCCATACGCGGGATCAGACCGATGGTCTGGTCGAGCGGGTCTCTGCGCAGTGCGTGGCTGATCGCCAGGTATGGCTTGACGAACAGTTTGTCGTAGATCCAGTCGAAGCCCCAGGCAGCGAACCACCAGGCCGAAAGGAAACGGCCGATGCCGCTGTTGGCGATGGCGGTGACGAAACGACGCTTGCCGAGGAACAGCAGCGCGGCCAGCAGGATACCGGCCAGGGCGATGGCGCCCGACGCGATTTCCAGACTGTGCTTGGCTTCGCCGCCGGCATGGCCGACGCTTTCTGGCAGTACACCGTGCAGCGGCGGAACGATCATCGCGCCGATGAAAGTCGACAACACGATCAGCACCGACAGTGGCAGCCAGTGAGCAATACCGTGACCGGCGTGCGCTTCGGTCTTCGCTTCACCGTGGAACGCGATGAAGATCAGGCGGAAGGTGTACAGCGAGGTCATGAACGCGCCGACCAGACCTGCGTACAGCAGACCGTGGTTGCCGCTGGCGAACGCTTCCCAGAGGATTTCGTCCTTGGAGTAGAAGCCTGCGGTCACCAGTGGCAGGGCAGACAGTGCCGCGCCGCCGACGATGAAGCTGGTGTAGGCCAGCGGCAGTTTCTTCCACAGGCCGCCCATCTTGAAGATGTTCTGCTCGTGGTGGCAGGCAACGATCACCGCACCGGAGGCAAGGAACAGCAGCGCCTTGAAGAAGGCGTGGGTCATCAGGTGGAAGATCGCGCCATCCCACGCACCAACGCCCAGCGCCAGGAACATGTAGCCGATCTGGCTCATGGTCGAGTAGGCGAGGATACGTTTGATGTCGGTCTGGACCAGTGCGGCAAAACCGGCGAGGACCAGGGTCACGCCAMCGACGATGCCTACCAGGTGCAGGATTTCCGGCGCCAGGGTGAACAGGCCGTGGGTACGGGCGATCAGGTAGACACCGGCGGTTACCATGGTTGCGGCGTGGATCAGTGCCGAAACCGGAGTAGGACCGGCCATCGCGTCCGCCAGCCAGGTTTGCAGCGGCAGTTGCGCCGATTTACCGACAGCGCCGCCCAGCAGCATCAGGGTGGCCATGACCATCCAGAAGTCGCCAGCCTGGAATTTCTGCGGTGCCAGCACCAGCAGTTCCTGGACGTTCAGCGTACCCAGTTGAGCGAACAGGATGAACAGGCCGATGGCCATGAACACGTCGCCGATACGGGTGACGATGAACGCCTTGAGTGCCGCGTTGCCGTTGTTGCGGTTGCTGTAGTAGAAACCGATCAACAGGTACGAGCACAGGCCCACGCCTTCCCAGCCGAAGTACAGGAACAACAGGTTATCGCCCAGGACCAGAAACAGCATGCTGGCGATAAACAGGTTGGTGTAGGCGAAGAAACGCGAGTAACCGGCTTCACCGCGCATGTACCAGGACGCGAACAGGTGGATCAGGAAGCCGACACCCACGACCACACCGAGCATGGTCACGGACAGGCCGTCGAGGTACAGCGCGAAGTTCGGCGTAAAGCCTTCCACCGCCATCCACTGCCACAACACCAGGGTGTAGTGACCGCCCTCAGGCGGGGCGACCTTGAATTGCCAGATCACGTAAGCCGTGACGATGGCCGACAGACCGATGGAACCGACGCCGATCAGCGCCGACAGGTTTTCCGAGAGGCGCCCGCGTGAGAACGCCAGCAGCAGGAAACCTATGAGAGGGAATACGAAAGTCAGATAGAGAAGATTCATCCGCGCATCTCGCTGGCAGCGTCGATATCGAGAGTGTGGAAGCGGCGATACAGCTGCAACAGAATCGCCAGGCCAATACTGGCCTCGGCGGCTGCCAGGCTGATCACCAGGATGAACATGATCTGTCCATCCGGCTGCGCCCAGCGGCTACCGGCAACGATGAAGGCCAGTGCGGAGGCATTCATCATGACCTCCAGGCTCATCAGCACGAAGAGAATGTTGCGGCGGACCATCAGGCCGACCAGACCGAGGCAGAACAGGATGCCGGCGACCGCCAGACCATGCTCCATAGGGATAGCAGGCATCGTCATTGCTCCTTGGCTTCGTTGCGGCCCAAGTGGAACGCCGTGACAGCTGCGGCGAGCAGCAACATCGAGGCGAGTTCGACCACCAGCAGATAAGGACCGAACAGGCTGATGCCCACGGCCTTGGCGTCTACGGTAGTGTGGCCGACGGCCTGGCCGCTGGAATGGCTGAACAGCACGTACAGCAGTTCAACCAGCAGCAGGGCGCCGAGAGCAACCGGGCCAAGCCAGATACCGGGCTTGAGCCAGACGCGCTCTTGCTGAACCGAAGCCGGGCCCAGGTTCAGCATCATCACCACGAACACGAACAGCACCATGATGGCGCCAGCGTAGGCGATCACTTCCAGTACACCGGCAAACGGTGCGCCGAGGGCGAAGAACGTCATGGCCACGGCGATCAGCGAAATGATCAGGTAGAGCAGGGCGTGCACAGGGTTGGTGTTGGTGATCACGCGAAGCGTGGACACCACAGCGATACCCGATGCGAAATAGAAAGCGAATTCCATCTTTCTTCCTTAAGGCAGCAAGCTCTTCACGTTGATCGGCTGGGCTTCATTCTGCGCGGAGCCTTTCGGCTTCCCGGCAATCGCCATACCTGCAACACGATAGAAGTTGTAATCAGGGTTTTTGCCGGGGCCGGAGATCAGCAGATCTTCTTTCTCGTAAACCAGGTCCTGACGTTTGAACTCGGCCATCTCGAAATCCGGTGTCAGCTGGATCGCGGTGGTCGGGCAGGCTTCCTCGCAGAGGCCGCAGAAAATGCAGCGCGAGAAGTTGATGCGGAAGAAGTCCGGGTACCAGCGACCGTCTTCGGTTTCAGCTTTCTGCAGCGAGATGCAACCCACCGGGCATGCCACGGCGCACAGGTTGCAGGCTACACAACGCTCCTCGCCATCAGGGTCGCGGGTCAGGACGATACGACCACGGTAGCGCGGCGGCAGGTACACGGCTTCTTCCGGGTACTGCAGCGTGTCGCGCTTGCGGAAGGCGTGGCCGAAAATCATCACCAGGCTGCGAAGCTGGGTGAAGAAGCCATGCACGATGTCAAATATGTACTTCATGATTCTCTATCCTCACTGAGCCGCGACGGCGGGCGTGTTGAGCAACACGATCGCAGCGGTCACCAGCATGTTGACGAGGGTCAGCGGCAGGCAGAACTTCCAGCTGAAGTCCATCACTTGGTCATACCGTGGGCGCGGAATCGAGGCGCGCAGCAGGATGAAGATCATGATGAAGAACGCGGTTTTCAGTGCAAACCAGATGAACGGGATCTGCGGCAGGATGCCGAACGGGCCGTGCCAGCCACCGAAGAACAAGGTCACCAGCAGCGCCGAGATCAGCACGATGCCGATGTACTCACCGACGAAGAACATGCCCCATTTCATGCCGGCGTATTCAATGTGGTAACCGTCGGCCAGTTCTTGTTCCGCTTCCGGCTGGTCGAACGGGTGACGGTGAGTCACGGCCACGCCAGCGATGAAGAAGGTCAGGAAACCGAAGATCTGCGGAATGATGAACCACAGGTTCTGAGCCTGGTAATCAACGATGTCGCGCATGTTGAACGAGCCGACCTGGATCACGATGCCCATCAGCGACAGGCCCATGAACACTTCGTACGACACAGTTTGCGCCGAGGCCCGCAAGCTGCCCAGCAGGGCGAACTTGTTGTTACTCGACCAACCGGCGAACAACACCGCGTAGACCGACAGACCGGCCATGGCGAAGAAGAACAGGATACCGATGTTCAGATCCGCCACGCCCCAGGTCGGGGTGATCGGGATGATCGCGAAGGCAATCAGCAGGGCGCTCATGGCCACGACCGGTGCCAGGGTGAAGATCATCTTGTCGGCGAACGGCGGGGTCCAGTCCTCCTTGAAGAACATCTTGATCATGTCGGCCGCGATCTGGAACGCGCCGAACGGGCCGACGCGGTTCGGACCGTAACGGTCCTGCCAGAGGGCGAGCAAACGACGCTCGACCCAGCTCAGCAGCGCGCCGCACACCACCACGGCGAGCAGAATCACGATGGCCTGGATGACCGAGATGATCACGGCGATCACTTCAGGAGTGAACCAAGTCATTGCGCTGCCTCCTGCAGACCATCAACGGATTTGCCAAAGATCGCTGGCGGAATGCCGGCGATGCCCGCAGGCAATGCAACCAGACCGGCACCCAGTTCTTCGTTGATGCGCAGCGGCAGACGCAAGGTCTGGCCAGCGACGTTCAAGCTGAGCATGGCGCCGTCGTTGACACCCAGGCGGTCGGCTTCGGACTTGGCCAAAGCGACGTAGGCGGCTGGAATGCGTTCCTGAACCGGCGCGGCTTTCGAAGAGGTCTCTTCGCTGCCGAACAGGTGGAAGAACGGCACAACCTGCCAGGTGCCCGGAGCCGGGTTGAACGCGCGCGGAACACTGGCGAACCAGTTCAGCGAGTCACCGGTGCTTTCGATCAGGCGGGTGCCCGGGTCGCCAGCGCGGATGTGACCACCGACTTCGTCCTGGAACTTGTTCCAGGCTTGCGGCGAGTTCCAGCCCGGAGACCAGGCGAATGGCACTTGCTGACGTGGTTCGACCGAGCCCGAGTAACCTTCCATCGAGAAGTTGAACGCGGTGTCGTTGTCTTGCGGAGTACGCGGTTCGTGCACGTTGATGTCGGCGCGCATGGCGGTACGACCGGAGTAACGCAGCGGTTCGCGGGCCAGCTTCATGCCTTTGATGCGGAACGAGGCGGACGGTGCGGCATCGACGATGGGGTTCAGAATCGAAGTGCTGGAAGCAACGGCGGCGGTGACGTGGTCCAGTTGGGTCCAGTCGATCGGCTGGTTCAACAGGGTTGCGCGCAGGGCATGCAGCCAGCGCCAGCCTTCGTGAACCAGGATGCTCGCGTCCATGTACTTCGGATCAAACACCTGGAAGAAGCGCTGGGCGCGGCCTTCCTGGCTGACCAGAGTACCGTCGCCTTCAGCGAAGCTGGCGGCTGGCAGAACCAGGTGCGCGCGATCGCTGGTGGCAGTCTTCTGGTGGTCGGCGACGATCAGCACTTTGGCGGCGGTCAGGGCAGCATCGACTTTAGCTTTGTCGGTTCGGGTGTACAGATCGTTTTCCAGCACGACGATGGCGTCGGCTTTACCGTCGATCACGGCTTGCAGCGCGGCGTCGACCGATTCGCCACCGAGCATGGCCAGGCCGAGGCTGTTGGCCTCTGGCACGATCAGGCTGATGGAACCGTTCTTCTCGCGCAGCTTCAGAGCCTTGGCGATGTTCGCGGCAGCTTCGATCAAGGCTTTGGAGCCCAGGGAAGTACCGGCGATGATCAATGGACGCTTGGCGGCGAGCAGGGCGTCGGCAATGCGCTTGGCCAGTTCGAGGGCTTCAGCGTCCAGGCCTTCAACGGCCGGAGCGCTGGCGTCGAGGGCGTGAGCCACGGCGAAACCGATGCGGGCCAGGTCGTCGGGAGCGGCGTGAACGCACTCTTCGGCGATGTCGTCGAGCTTGGTTTCAGCCAGGCTGGCGATGAACAGCGGGTTCATCGCGTGCTGACCGATGTTCTTCACGGCGGCGTCGAGCCAAGGCTGAACGCGCATGGCGTCGGCCATGTCTTCGGCTTTGCCTTTGACCGATTGACGCAGGGACAGGGCCATGCGGGCTGCGGTCTGGGTCAGGTCTTCACCGAGGACGAACACGGCGTCGTGGTCTTCGATGTCGCGCATGTTCGGGATCGGCAGCGGGCTGTCTTTCAACACCTGCATGACCAGACGAATGCGCTCCAGCTCGGCCGCTTCGATACCGGAGTAGAAGTGCTCGGCGCCGACCAGTTCGCGCAACGCGTAGTTGCTTTCGAGGCTGGCACGTGGCGAACCGATACCGACGATGTTGCGACCGCGCAGCAGGTCAGCGGCTTTGTCCAGCGCTTCGTCGAGGCTCAGCTTGGCGCCGTTGGCCAGCAGTGGCTGACGCGGGCGGTCTTCGCGGTTGACGTAGCCATAGCCAAAACGGCCACGGTCGCACAGGAAGTACTGGTTTACCGAACCGTTGAAACGGTTTTCGATACGACGCAGTTCGCCGTAACGCTCGCCCGGGGAGATGTTGCAACCGCTGGAGCAGCCATGGCAGATGCTCGGCGAGAACTGCATGTCCCACTTGCGGTTGTAGCGCTCGGAGTGAGTCTTGTCGGTGAACACACCGGTCGGGCAGACCTCGGTGAGGTTGCCGGAGAACTCGCTTTCCAGGGTGCCGTCTTCAACGCGACCGAAGTACACGTTGTCGTGGGCGCCGAATACACCCAAGTCGGTGCCGCCGGCGTAATCCTTATAGAAGCGCACGCAGCGGTAGCAAGCGATGCAGCGGTTCATTTCGTGGGAAATGAACGGGCCCAGTTGCTGGTTCTGGTGAGTACGCTTGGTGAAGCGGTAACGGCGCTCGTTGTGGCCGGTCATTACCGTCATGTCTTGCAGGTGGCAGTGACCGCCTTCTTCGCACACAGGGCAGTCGTGCGGGTGGTTGGTCATCAGCCATTCAACAACACTGGCGCGGAAGGCTTTGGATTCTTCATCTTCGATGGAGATCCAGGTGCCATCGGTTGCAGGGGTCATGCAGGACATGACGATACGACCGCGGGTGTCGTTTTCGTCGGTGTACTGCTTGACCGCGCACTGGCGGCAAGCGCCAACGCTGCCTAGGGCTGGGTGCCAGCAGAAATACGGGATATCGAGGCCTAGCGACAGACATGCCTGTAACAGGTTGTCTGCCCCATCGACTTCGAGCTCTTTGCCGTCTACGTGGATAGTGGCCATGGTTCAAAGTTCTTCGTTGGCCCGGTGTCAGCGGGCGTGGCTAATGGAATCTTGTTATTCGCGTGAATCAACACAGCCGTTCAAGGCGTCATCACACGAGAAGGCGAACGGCACGGACCGTTCACCTTTTTTAAGCGTTAAGCGCCGACTACGATCGGCCTTGCCAGAGGCGGGACGACGGCGCTGACAGGCGCGATGCCGGCTTCGAACTCATGGCGGAAGTATTTGATTGCGCTGCCCAACGGCTCCACGGCGCCCGGTGCGTGAGCACAGAAGGTCTTGCCTGGGCCGAGGAAGCCGACCAGACCCAGCAGGGTCTCGATGTCGCCGGCTTGCCCTTCACCGTTCTCGATCGCACGCAGGAGCTTGACGCTCCACGGCAAACCATCACGGCACGGGGTGCAGAAGCCGCAGGATTCGCGGGAGAAGAACTCTTCCATGTTGCGCAGCAGGGAAACCATATTGACGCTGTCGTCGACCGCCATGGCCAGGCCAGTACCCATACGGGTGCCCACCTTGGCGATGCCGCCGGCGTACATTTGTGCGTCCAGGTGTTCCGGCAACAGGAAACCGGTACCGGCGCCGCCTGGCTGCCAGGCCTTGAGCTTGTAACCGTCGCGCATGCCGCCCGCGTAGTCTTCGAACAACTCGCGACCGGTGACGCCGAACGGCAATTCCCACAGGCCCGGGTTCTTGACCTTGCCGGAGAAGCCCATGAGCTTGGTGCCCATGTCTTCACTGCCTTCGCGGGCCAACGATTTGTACCAGTCCACGCCGTCGGCAATGATCGCCGGCACGTTGCACAGGGTCTCGACGTTGTTCACGCACGTCGGCTTGCCCCACACGCCAACGGCGGCAGGGAAGGGCGGCTTGGAGCGTGGGTTGGCGCGGCGGCCTTCGAGGGAGTTGATCAGTGCGGTTTCTTCACCGCAGATGTAACGCCCGGCACCGGTGTGGACGAACAGCTCGAAATCGAAGCCGCTGCCCAGGATGTTCTTGCCCAAAAGGCCTGCTGCCTTGGCTTCTTCCACGGCACGGTTCAGGTGCTTGGCGGCGGTGGTGTACTCGCCACGCAGGAAGATGTAGCCACGGTAGGTTTTCAGCGCGCGAGCACTGATCAGCATGCCTTCGATCAGCAGATGGGGCAGTTGCTCCATCAGCATGCGGTCTTTCCAGGTGTTCGGTTCCATTTCATCCGCGTTGCACAGCAGGTAACGGATKTTGATGGATTCGTCTTTGGGCATCAGGCCCCACTTCACGCCAGTGGGGAAGCCTGCACCGCCGCGACCTTTGAGGCCGGAGTCTTTCACGGTCTGGACGATATCGTCCTGAGCCATGTCGGCGAAGGCCTTGCGCGCTGCGGCGTAACCGTTCTTGGCCTGGTACTCGTCGAGCCACACGGCTTCGCCGTCGTCACGCAGACGCCAGGTCAACGGGTGAGTCTCGGCCGAACGCTTGATGCGGTTGGCAGGACCGAAGGAAGTCAGGGTCATACGTAGCCCTCGAGCAATTTGGCAACGCCGGCAGGCTGCACATCACCGAAAGTGTCGTCGTCGATCATCAACGCCGGCGCCTTGTCGCAGTTGCCGAGGCAGCAGACCGGCAGCAGGGTGAAACGACCGTCGGCGGTGGTCTGACCCAGGCCGATGCCCAGCTTGCTCTGGATTTCGCTGACCACGGACTCGTGGCCGCCGATGTAGCAGACCATGCTGTCGCAGACGCGAATGATGTGACGGCCCACTGGCTGACGGAAGATCTGGCTATAGAACGTAGCCACGCCTTCAACGTCGCTGGCCGGAATGCCGAGGATCTCGCCGATGGCGTACAAGGCGCCGTCCGGCACCCAGCCACGTTCCTTCTGGACGATCTTCAGGGCTTCGATCGACGCCGCGCGCGGGTCTTCGTAGTGATGCAGCTCGTGCTCGATGGCCGAGCGCTCGGTTTCACTCAAGGTGAAACGGTCTGTCTGGATAAGCGTGCTGTTC
This sequence comes from Pseudomonas sp. P1_F1_2, assembly GCF_056405815.1. Lineage (NCBI taxonomy): Bacteria > Pseudomonadati > Pseudomonadota > Gammaproteobacteria > Pseudomonadales > Pseudomonadaceae > Pseudomonas > Pseudomonas sp. P1_F1_2. Next base: position 41,891 of record NZ_JBFUBK010000001.1, read on the forward strand.
ATGCTTAGCGGTCCACGTCGGCCATAACGAAATCGATACTACCCAGGTACGCAATCAAGTCCGCGACCATGCTGCCTTTGATCACCGAAGGGATCTGCTGCAGGTGCGGGAAGCTTGGGGTACGAATCCGGGTGCGGTAGCTCATGGTGCCGCCATCGCTCGTCAGGTAATAACTGTTGATGCCCTTGGTCGCTTCGATCATCTGGAAGGATTCGTTGGCCGGCATGACCGGGCCCCACGAAACTTGCAGGAAGTGCGTGATCAGGGTCTCGATGTGTTGCAGCGTGCGCTCTTTCGGCGGCGGCGTGGTCAGCGGGTGATCCGCCTTGTACGGGCCTTCCGGCATGTTGCGCATGCACTGCTCGATGATCTTGATGCTCTGGCGCATTTCTTCGACGCGCACAATGCAGCGGTCGTAGGCATCGCCGTTGGCCGCCAGCGGCACTTCGAATTCGAAGTTTTCGTAACCGGAGTATGGACGAGCTTTACGCAGGTCGAAGTCGCAACCGGTCGAACGCAGGCCGGCACCGGTGACGCCCCATTCCAGGGCTTCCTTGGTGTTGTAGGCGGCGACGCCGATGGTCCGGCCACGCAGGATGCTGTTGTCCAGGGCGGCTTTCTGGTATTCGTCCAGTCGCTTTGGCATCCACTCGACGAAGTCTTTCACCAGTTTTTCCCAGCCGCGCGGCAGGTCGTGAGCGACGCCACCAATGCGGTACCAGGCCGGGTGCAGACGGAAACCGGTAATGGCTTCGATCACCGTGTACGCCTTCTGACGGTCGGTGAACGTGAAGAACACCGGGGTCATGGCGCCGACGTCCTGGATGTAAGTCCCCAGGAACAGCAGGTGGCTGGTGATACGGAAGAACTCGGCCATCATGATGCGGATGACGTCGACCTTCTCGGGCACCTTGATGCCGGCCAGCTTCTCGACCGAGAGCACGTACGGCAGGTTGTTCATCACGCCGCCGAGGTAGTCGATACGGTCGGTGTACGGGATGAAACTATGCCAGGACTGACGCTCGGCCATTTTCTCGGCACCACGGTGGTGGTAACCGACGTCCGGCACGCAGTCGACGATCTCTTCACCGTCCAGCTGCAGGATGATGCGGAACGCACCGTGCGCGGAAGGGTGGTTGGGACCGAGGTTGAGGAACATGTAGTCCTCGTTCGCACCGGAACGCTTCATGCCCCAGTCTTCAGGCTTGAAGCGCGCGGCTTCTTCCTCAAGCTGTTGCTTGGCCAGGTTCAGGGTGAACGGGTCGAACTCGGTGGCACGGGCCGGGAAGTCCTTGCGCAGCGGGTGACCTTCCCAGGTCGGCGGCATCATGATGCGGGTCAGGTGCGGGTGACCGGCAAAGTTGATGCCGTACATGTCCCACACTTCACGCTCGTACCAGTTGGCGTTCGGCCACAGACCGGTCACGGTCGGCACGTTGAGGTCGCCCTCGGACAAGGCGACCTTGATCATTACGTCACTATTACGTTCGATCGACATCAAGTGGTAGAACACAGTGAAGTCGGCGCCACTTGGCAGCCCTTGACGCTTGGTGCGCAGACGCTCGTCCACGCCGTGCAGGTCATAGAGCATGACGTACGGCTTGGGCAGGTTACGCAGGAATGTCAGGACTTCGACGAGTTTGGCACGCGCAACCCAAAGCACCGGCATGCCGGTGCGGGTAGGTTGGGCGGTGAACGCCTCCGGGCCAAAACGGTTGTTCAGTTCGACGACCACATCCTGGTCGTCTGCCTTGTAAGGCGGGATGTACAGAGCACTGCCTGTAGTCATGGTTATTTATCGCTTTCGGTCAACGTAAAGAATGAAGCCAGGTTCTCGTTCTATAGAAAGAAGCAGATCTGGATCAGACTTCGTCGGGGCTGCGCAGGTTGGTGACTGCGATTCGCTGTTCGCGGCGCTTTTCCTTTTCGGAAGGCATCTCGGCGCGATACACGCCTTGATCACCAACGACCCAGGAAAGCGGACGACGCTCCTGTCCAATCGACTCTTGCAAGAGCATCAAACCTTGCAGAAAAGCTTCAGGGCGGGGCGGGCAGCCAGGCACGTAGACGTCCACGGGCAGGAACTTGTCCACCCCTTGAACGACGGAGTAGATGTCGTACATGCCACCGGAGTTGGCGCACGAACCCATGGAGATAACCCATTTAGGTTCGAGCATTTGCTCGTAGAGACGCTGAATGATCGGCGCCATCTTGATGAAGCAGGTACCGGCGATAACCATGAAATCCGCCTGACGCGGCGATGCCCGGATAACCTCGGCGCCAAAGCGCGCGATGTCGTGGGGCGCCGTGAAGGCGGTGGTCATTTCCACGTAGCAGCACGAAAGACCGAAGTTATACGGCCACAGGGAGTTCTTGCGCCCCCAGTTGATCGTGCCGTTAAGCACGTCTTCGAGCTTGCCCATGAAAATGTTTTTGTGGACTTGATCTTCTAACGGATCGGAAACGGTTTCCCGTTCGCCAATCGGATACTGCTCGTTAGGAGCATCGGGGTCGATCCTGGTGAGATTGTATTGCATTGCCAAAGCCTCATTGTTTCAGCTTCGCTTGTCGCTTACGACGAGCTTCCGGAGCCCAGTCAAGGGCGCCCACTCGGAATAGGTAGACAAGGCCTGCCAACAGAATTGCTATGAAAACGAGAGCTTCGACGAATCCGGTCCAGCCGCTTTCGCGGACGGACACAGACCATGCAAAGAGAAAGAGGGCTTCGATATCGAAGATCACGAAGAGCATCGCGACCAGATAGAATTTGGCTGAGAGCCGCAGACGGGCGCCACCTGTAGGCAGCATGCCGGATTCGAACGGTTCGTTTTTGCTACGGCCCCAGGCTTTTGACCCGAGGAGGCTGGAAACGCCGAGCATGAAGGCGCAAAGGCCGACGACGCCCAGAAGGAAAATGGCAAAGCCCCAGTTGTGGGCCATGAGTCCTGTCGCTTCGGGCATGCTGGTAATCCTTAACAGAGAGCAAAGGTCTCTGAGCTTAAAAAAGTAACAACGCAGTGACGATATGTCGCAGCAATCAATCCCGCTGATTTTATGGCTAAACACCCAGCAAGTAAAATTCCTATAGCGAAATTATTTATAGGAATAAGGACATAGCGCACCTCCAAAGCCCCGCAGCCCATGCGCTTCGGGCATTAGCCGGGATTTCATTAATTATGTTTTGCGCAGCGCGTAACGAACATAGCTGCAGCTAAATGATAATCAATATTGTTTGCGGTGGTTTTTAAACTGGTTATCCGGGTTGGGGCCGGGAAGTTGTCTTACATGCGCGTTACTGCAAGTAGCGAGCGGGGTTGTTTTACCCTGTTTTCCTAATCGGGAAAATGCTCAGGATCAATGATTTTCCGCACAAAATCCGGCGTGCACGATCCCTGTAGCAGCTGCCGAAGGCTGCGTTCGACTGCGCAGCAGTCGTAAAACCCGAGTGCACGGTGAAACAGGCACAACACGGTGGATGGTTTCGCGAGGACTTCGTCCTCGAACGCAGCCTTCGGCAGCTGCTACAGGGTTGTGATGGCCTACAAATCACAGGCAAAAAAACGCCCCGAACCAGTCGGGGCGTCAGATGTGCAGCGTTGCGGTTAGCTTTTTACTCGGTCCGCAGCGGCCACTTGTTCAGGTGAAGCAGATCAGTGGAACTGTTCTTCTTCAGTCGAACCGGTCAGTGCGGTTACCGAAGACGAGCCGCCCTGAATCACGGTGGTCATGTCGTYGAAGTAGCCGGTGCCCACTTCCTGCTGGTGAGCCACGAAGGTGTAACCCTTGGCAGCGTCAGCGAACTCTTGCTCTTGCAGCTTCACGTAGGCAGTCATGTCGTTGCGGGCGTAGTCGTGCGCCAGGTTGAACATGCTGTGCCACATGTTGTGAATGCCGGCCAGGGTGATGAACTGGTGCTTGTAACCCATGGCGGACAGTTCGCGCTGGAACTTGGCGATGGTCGCGTCGTCCAGGTTTTTCTTCCAGTTGAAGGAAGGCGAGCAGTTGTACGACAGCAGTTGGTCCGGGTATTCCTTTTTGATCGCTTCAGCGAAGCGACGAGCCTCGTCCAGGTCTGGCTTGGCGGTTTCGCACCAGATCAGGTCGGCGTACGGAGCGTAAGCCAGGCCGCGAGCGATGGCCTGGTCCAGACCGGCGCGCACTTTGTAGAAGCCTTCCTGGGTACGTTCGCCAGTGACGAACGGCTGGTCGTACGGGTCGCAATCGGAAGTCAGCAGGTCAGCTGCGTTAGCGTCGGTACGGGCCAGAATGATGGTCGGAGTACCGGCAACGTCAGCGGCCAGGCGAGCAGCGGTCAGCTTCTGTACGGCTTCCTGGGTAGGAACCAGTACCTTGCCGCCCATGTGGCCGCATTTTTTCACCGAAGCCAGTTGGTCTTCGAAGTGAACGCCGGCGGCGCCTGCTTCGATCATGCTCTTCATCAGCTCGTAAGCGTTCAGTACGCCGCCGAAACCGGCTTCGGCGTCAGCTACGATCGGAGCGAAGTAGTCGATGTAGCCTTCGTCGCCCGGGCCTTTGCCGGCTTTCCACTGGATCTGGTCAGCACGACGGAACGAGTTGTTGATGCGCTTGACCACGGTTGGAACCGAATCCACCGGGTACAGCGACTGATCCGGGTACATCGATTCAGCGGAGTTGTTGTCCGCCGCAACCTGCCAGCCCGACAGGTAGATCGCCTGGATACCGGCTTTAACTTGTTGTACAGCCTGGCCGCCGGTCAGGGCGCCCATGCAGTTAACGAAATCTTTCTCAGGGCGGAAGGACGGCTTGGCACCCTGGGTAACCAGGTTCCAGAGCTTCTCGGCGCCCAGTTTTGCAAAGGTGTGCTCAGGTTGAACCGAGCCACGCAGGCGGACGACGTCAGCAGCGGAGTAAGCGCGTGTCACGCCTTTCCAGCGTGGGTTTTCAGCCCAGTCTTTTTCGAGGGCTGCAATTTGCTGTTCGCGTGTCAGTGCCATGGAGATAAACCTCGTCGCGTCTTTACGGAAAGTTGTGCTGCTGTGGAAAATTCATGCTGCGCGCTGACCAGAAGCTTTGGCGGTCAAGTCGGATTTGGCGGGGGTGGCGACGGGATGAACGATGGGCTCGAGGGGAAGTGAGCAGGTAAGGGCGAGCTGGCGAGCGCATTCGGGCATCGTGGGCCTTGGTGCGAACTACAGTGAGTAGCCGGGTTACCTAATTACGCTTCCGTCCCTCGGGACAACTTCGTTCCAGTCGGCAACCTCGTCAAACACACCTTGTGGGCGGTACAGACACGAAGCGGCTCGCGGGGTAGGTGCGAGCATCGCCTCGAAGGCCCTTGCCAGGGCCTCTGATTAGCGGGAGCGAGGCCATCATGCCTTTGCTTTTTTCGATCGTCAAACGTTTTGTAGTGCTTTTTTTTAAGCACTACATCTTTGGTCTAATAAGACTAATCAGTCAGTTTTTGGTGCTTTAGTCCAAGGTGTCGACTTTCACCCGCAAAGTCATGTCGTTGCGACTCTGGGTTGAGTAGCTGCGGGTCATGGCCTGTTTGTCGGCCTGGGTCTGGCCGTTCATCCCGGCCAGCAGGATCCACTCACCGAGGCGTCCGGTGACAGTTGTGTCGGTACTTTGCACGTTCACTACATCGGGCCGTTCCTGGCTCATGCGGTCACGGTTTGTGCTGATTGCCAGGTGAACGATGTCGCCGGTGACGCTGGCGGTGACGTAGAAGCCTTGAGTGACGTTGCGGTATTCGGTCTGGCTGCGCAAATCACCGTAGGAGTCGGTTTGCGAGCTGATGAGTGGAACGCTCTGGCCCACCTGAATCAGTGCGGGGGTGCCTTCGCTGGCCTGGACCTGTTGGATGCCGCCGTCACGGCTGTCAGTGCTGTGATTGATGATTCGGGTCTGGCTCGGCTTGGCGCCGTTTACCGAGTAGCCCTGATCGCCCTGGAAGTTGTTTTCATTGGTGTCGACGGTGATCAGCAGGCGTTTGGGCTGGGTATCAAGTTGTGCGATCAGCGCTTTAAGTTCGTCGATTTTGCGTTGATCGGCATTGATGATCAGTTGATTGCCGTAGGCGCTGACCTGTCCTTCCTTGCCAATGAAATCCTGCGCCATGGGCAGCATGTCAGCACTGGTACGGAAGCTCAGCGGCACGATCTCGGTGGCCGCCATGGCCGAAAAACTGCAAGCCAACAGCAAGGTGGTGAGCAGGGTGCGTAGGGACATATCCGTTATCTCCGACATCTTGAAGTGTTGATAGTGCCAGTTTGTCGGCCCGGCGTGGGGCAAGTTGAATTTTAGACAGCAAAACGCCCCGACATCCGAAGATGGTGGGGCGTTTTGTGTGTTCTTGCGGGCCTCATCGCCAGCAAGCTCGGCTCCTGCAGGTATCGCGCTGAATCTGTAGGAGCCGGGCTTGCCCGCGATGGCAGCGCTTCGGTCTCACGCGGAGTGCCGCACCATGTCCACATGCGGAATCCCGGCTTCCAGGAACTCCTCGCTGACCATGCTGAAACCCAGGCGCTCATAGAACGCCGTGGCTTGCACTTGTGCGCTGAGCATTTGCTGCTTCAGCCCACGTTTTTCGGCTTCGCCGATCACCGCTTGCATCAGTGCATCGCCGACCTTCAAGCCGCGCCAGTCCTTGAGTACCGAGACCCGGCCAATGTGCCCATCGGGCAGCAGGCGGGCGGTGCCTATCGGAAAGTCGCCTTCGAAGGCCAGGAAATGCACCGCGGTTGCGTCATCAGCATCCCATTCCAGCTCAGGTGGAACGGATTGCTCGGCGATGAACACCGTCTCACGAATGCGCCGGATCTCGGCGATATCCTTCTGCCAGTCTGCGACACGTACGTGAATTTTATTCATCAGCAAACCCCAGGCTGCCTTGCTTGATCAGTTCGCACAGCAGGCCACGACCGTCTTCATCGGTCAGCCACGCGCCGAGGTTGTCGATGTGCAGTGCGTCGGCAGCGCAAATCAACTTCAGCAGTTCGCGCAGCTTGCCTGGCAGGTAACGGCTTTGGCCGCTGGCAAACAGCAGCAGGTCGTCATCGACTTCGGACCAGGCCAGGCGCGCACTTGGGTTGCGGATCAGTACGGCACCTTGCTCCAGGCTGGCGAGCAGGTCGTCTTCTTCGATCTCTTCCGGGCCGACCACCAGTTCTGGATAGCGCGGCTCGGTCATGTACTGGCCAAACCAGGTCAGCAGCAGACGCTCGTCGCTCATGTGCTCGGCCAGCAGGCTTTTGAGGCGATCAAGAGCGTCATGCTGGATCTGGTGAGGATCAACCGCTGGCAGGGCGTCGGCGTCGGTGTAACGCTCTTCGTCGGTCAGGAACTGGCTGAGGAAGTCGGTGAAGTGGGTCAACACTTCAGCGGCGCTCGGCGCACGGAAACCCACGGAATACGTCATGCAATCATCGACAGCCACGCCGCAGTGGGCCAGGCGTGGCGGCAGATACAGCATGTCGCCCGGTTCCAGGACCCATTCAGCGGTCTCTTCGAATTCCGCCAGGATGCGCAGGTCGGCGTGTTGCAGCAGCGGGCTCTCGGAATCGCACATCTGGCCGATTTTCCAGTTGCGCTTGCCATGGCCTTGCAGCAGGAATACGTCGTAGTTGTCGAAGTGTGGACCGACGCTGCCACCTGGGGCGGCGAAACTGATCATCACGTCGTCAACGCGCCAGCTCGGCAGAAAGCGGAAGTGTTCCAGCAGCTCGCTCACTTCAGGCACAAACTGATCCACCGCTTGAACCAGCAGGGTCCACTCGCGTTCCGGCAGTTTGCTGAACTCGTCTTCGGCAAACGGGCCGCGACGCAATTCCCAAGGGTGCTCGCCGTGCTCGATCACCAGGCGCGATTCGACTTCTTCTTCCAGCGCCAGGCCGGCCAGTTCGTCGGCGTCGATCGGGCTTTCGAAATCAGGAATCGCCTGGCGGATCAGCAGCGGTTTTTTCTGCCAGTAGTCTCGCAGGAACTCGCGTGCCGTGATACCGCCCAGAAGTTGAAGAGGAATGTCAGGATTCATGTGTAACCTATTGAAAAAAAGCACTTTTGAGGCAGGAATAAAAACGCCCGGCGCTGCCGGGCGTCTCAAGCGGGGCAAGCGGTCAATCAGATGCGTTTGGCTTGCTCTACAGCGTTACCGATGTAGTTCGCCGGGGTGAGCAATTTCAGCTCGGCCTTGGCGGCGGCTGGCATGTCCAGGCCGTCGATGAAAGTCTGCAACGCTTCAGGGCTGATGCCCTTGCCGCGGGTCAGTTCTTTCAGTTTTTCGTACGGGTTTTCGATGTTGTAGCGGCGCATTACGGTCTGGATCGGCTCGGCCAATACTTCCCAGCAAGCGTCCAGGTCGGCAGCGATCTTCTGGGCATTGAGCTCCAGCTTGCTGATGCCTTTGAGGCTGGCTTCGTACGCGATCACGCTGTGGGCGAAGCCGACACCGAGGTTGCGCAGCACGGTGGAGTCGGTCAGGTCGCGCTGCCAGCGGGAGATTGGCAGCTTGCTCGCCAGGTGCTGGAACAGTGCGTTGGCGATGCCCAGGTTGCCTTCGGAGTTTTCGAAGTCGATCGGGTTGACCTTGTGCGGCATGGTCGACGAACCGATTTCGCCAGCGATGGTGCGCTGTTTGAAATAACCCAGGGAGATGTAGCCCCAGATGTCGCGGTCGAAGTCGATCAGGATGGTGTTGAAGCGCGCGATGGCGTCAAACAGCTCGGCAATGTAGTCGTGCGGTTCGATCTGCGTGGTGTACGGGTTGAAACCCAGGCCCAGCTCGTCTTCGATGAAAGCGCGGGCGTTTTCTTCCCAGTTGATCTCAGGGTAGGCCGACAGGTGAGCGTTGTAGTTGCCGACAGCGCCGTTGATCTTGCCCAACAGCGGAACGGCAGCGACCTGAGCAATTTGACGCTCCAGGCGGTACACCACGTTCGCCAGCTCTTTGCCCAGGGTGGTCGGCGAAGCCGGTTGACCGTGGGTGCGCGACAACATTGGCACGTCGGCAAAACGGATGGCCAGTTCGCGGATGGCTTCGGCGGTCTGACGCATCAGCGGCAGCATCACGTCATCACGGCCTTCGCGCAGCATCAGGGCGTGGGACAGGTTGTTGATGTCCTCGCTGGTGCAGGCAAAGTGGATGAATTCGCTGACGGCAGCCAGTTCTGGCAGCTTGGCCGCTTGCTCTTTGAGCAGGTATTCGATGGCTTTAACGTCATGGTTGGTGGTGCGCTCGATCTCTTTGACACGCTCGGCGTGCTCCAGAGAAAAGTTTTCCGCCAGGGTGTTCAGTACAGCGTTGGCTTCGGCGGAGAACGCCGGTACTTCGCTGATGGCAGGATGAGCGGCCAGGCGCTGGAGCCAGCGCACTTCAACCAGAACGCGAGCACGGATCAGGCCGTATTCGCTGAAAATTGGGCGCAGGGCCTGGGTTTTGCCGGCGTAGCGGCCGTCAACAGGGGAAACCGCAGTGAGCGAAGAAAGCTGCATGGGGTGTTCTCGGACAGTCGGGCAACGAAATGGGGCGCGTATCATACATGAAAAAATCCGCCGGTCCGTCGCCAACTGACCGGCGTATTACGCGTAACTCGGTGTAAAGGTCTGCCGATGCGAGTTATTCGTTACGCATCAACGGGTAAAGCTCTTTGAGCAATTTGCGGCGGCTGATCACCAGCTGCCAGCGGTGACCGCCCAACTGTCGCCACAAGCGCGCCGAACGAATACCGGCCAGCAACAGGGCGCGGATCTTCGAGGCGTTGCTCGGTTGCTGCAGGTTGCGCATGTCGCCATGGACCTGGATGCGTTGGCGCAGTGTGCTCAAAGTGTCCTGATACAACGCGCCGCACGCGGCGATCACGTTTTCATGAGCGGGGCCGAAGTGTTCGACCTGGGATTGAATCTGCGGCAAGCGCTTGCCGATCGCGTCCAGCATGTCGCCACGTTTGGCCAGCTGGCGCTCCAGCCCCAGCATCGCCAGCGCGTAACGCAACGGTTCGCGTTGCAGGGCGCTCGGGTCGCGCTCCAGGGCGCCGATCAGTGCACGATAACCTTCGCGCAGGTTGAGGTCGTCGCCGCCGTAGACTTCCAGCGTGTCCTTGGGGTCGCGAATCAGCAGGCTGCCGAGCATGCAGGTCAGGCCGGCTTCAGAGGTCTGGCCGCTCTTGGCAATCTTGTCGACGAGGACGGCGGCGAGAAACACGCCGCCCAGTGCCGTCAGTTGCTCCTGGGTCGGGCTCATTGAGGCTGGCCTTTGCTGGTCCACGGCTCTGCAATTTCGATCACGCCACCGCCGAGGCAGATTTCACCGTCATAGAACACCACGGACTGGCCTGGAGTGACCGCACGCTGCGGGTCATCGAAGGTCGCGCGGTAGCCGGTGGCGGTTTTCTCCAGCGTGCAAGGCTGATCGCTTTGGCGGTAGCGGACCTTGGCGGTCAACTTGCGCGGTTCGGTCAAATCAATCGGGTTGACCCAATAGATGTCCGAAGCGAGCAGGGCGCGGGAAAACAGGTAAGGGTGGTCATTGCCCTGGCCAACAATAAGCTCGTTGTGTTCCAGGTCTTTGATCAGCACGTACCATGGCTCGTCACTGGCGTCTTTCAAGCCGCCGATGCCCAGGCCCTGGCGCTGACCGATGGTGTGGTACATCAAGCCGTGGTGGCGGCCGATGACTTCGCCTTCGGTGGTCTTGATCTCGCCAGGCTGCGCGGGCAGGTACTGCTTGAGGAAGTCGCTGAAGCGGCGTTCGCCGATAAAGCAGATGCCGGTGGAGTCCTTTTTCTTCGCGGTCGCCAGCTCGTATTTCTCGGCAATTGCGCGTACTTCGGGTTTTTCCAGTTCGCCGACCGGGAACAGGGTCTTGGCAATCTGTTCACCGCCCACGGCGTGCAGGAAGTAGCTCTGGTCCTTGTTCGCGTCCAGGCCCTTGAGCAGTTCGGTGCGGCCGTCGATATCGCGGCGGCGCACGTAGTGGCCGGTAGCAATCAGGTCGGCACCGAGCATCATGGCGTAGTCGAGGAACGCCTTGAACTTGATCTCACGGTTGCACAGGATGTCCGGGTTTGGCGTGCGGCCGGCCTTGTATTCGGCCAGAAAGTGCTCAAACACGTTGTCCCAGTACTCGGCGGCGAAGTTGGCGGTGTGCAGCTTGATACCAATTTTGTCGCACACGGCCTGGGCATCCGCCAGGTCGTCCATGGCGGTGCAGTATTCCGTTCCATCGTCTTCTTCCCAGTTCTTCATGAACAGGCCTTCCACCTCGTAGCCCTGCTCGATCAGCAGGAGGGCGGAAACGGAAGAGTCCACGCCGCCGGACATACCGACAATGACGCGCTTCTTTTGTGTGTCAGAAGGGGCTGGATCACGCATAGGGATTCAATGAGTGTCTTGAAAAAGGACGCGATTCTAACAGGCCGGAGCCCGCAAGGCTAAAGAGAAGGGCGGATCAGTTCGAGACTGAAGTGATTGCCGTCCAGATAATCATCGATACAGCGGATGATCAGCTCACTGCGCCAGTTTGCGCGCTGTTCCAGCAATTCGTCACGCGTCAGCCACTTGGCGCCGACGATGCCGTCGTCCAATTGATAGTCCGGGTGGTGCTTGAGCGGTTTTGCAATGAAGCAGACTCGCTGGTAAGTCACGCCATTGCTGGGGGCGGTATAGAGATAAATGCCGACGACGCCGGTCGGCTCGACGTCCCAGCCGGTTTCTTCGAGGGTTTCGCGGATGGCGGCTTCGGTCAGGGTTTCGTCCGGGTCGAGGTGGCCAGCGGGCTGGTTCAGCACGTTGCGACCGGCTTTGTGTTCCTCGACCATCAGGAAGCGGCCGTTATCCTCGACGATCGTGGCGACGGTGATGTGGGGTTTCCAGTCCATGAAAATACCTCGGTTTTTTGTAGGGGGTAGCAGCTGCCGAGCTTGCGAGGCTGCGTTCGACTGCGCAGTAATCGCAAGAAGTCATGCCGGGTGGGGCATGGAGCACTACATTGCCTGATTTGTGGCCGCTTCGCAGCCAAACGCAGCCTCGCGGGCTCGGCAGCTGCTACAGAAGTGGTGATGTCAGAAACACAAACCCCGGCACAGGGCCGGGGTTTGTGATGTTCCCTTACAACCTTAAACCAGCGCAGCAACCGCCGCGTTGAAGGTTGCGCTCGGGCGCATGGCCTTGCTGATCAGCTCGGCGTCGGCGTGGTAGTAACCGCCGATGTCCACTGGCTTGCCCTGAACGGCGTTGAGTTCGGCAACGATGGTTGCTTCGTTCTCGGTCAGGGTTTTGGCCAGGGTCGCAAACTGCGATTGCAGTGCAGCGTCTTCAGTCTGGGCGGTCAGGGCTTGAGCCCAGTACAGCGCCAGGTAGAAGTGGCTGCCGCGGTTGTCGATGTTGCCGACTTTGCGCGATGGCGACTTGTTGTTGTCCAGGAACTGGCCGGTGGCCTGGTCCAGGGTCTTGGCCAGAACCAGCGCCTTAGGGTTGTTGTAGGTCACACCCAGGTGCTCAAGGGATGCGGCCAGGGCCAGGAACTCGCCCAGGGAATCCCAGCGCAGGAAGTTTTCTTCCAGCAACTGCTGAACGTGCTTCGGAGCCGAACCACCGGCGCCGGTTTCGAACAGACCGCCACCGTTCATCAGTGGAACGATCGACAGCATCTTGGCGCTGGTGCCCAGTTCCATGATCGGGAACAGGTCAGTCAGGTAGTCGCGCAATACGTTGCCGGTCACCGAGATGGTGTCCTTGCCTTCGCGGGTGCGCTGCAGGGTGAACTTCATTGCGTCGACCGGCGACATGATCTGGATGTCCAGACCGGCAGTGTCGTGATCCTTCAGGTAGGCCTGAACTTTCTCGATCATCACGCCGTCGTGGGCGCGCATTGGGTCCAGCCAGAAGATCGCTGGCGTGCTGCTTGCGCGAGCGCGGTTGACGGCCAGTTTGACCCAGTCCTGGATCGGCGCGTCTTTGGTCTGGCACATGCGGAAGATGTCGCCGGCTTCAACCGATTGCTCCAGCAGCAGGGCGCCTTTGCCGTCGGTGACGCGGACAACGCCGTTGGCCTTGATCTGGAAGGTCTTGTCGTGCGAGCCGTACTCTTCGGCTTTCTTCGCCATCAGGCCAACGTTTGGCACGCTGCCCATGGTGGTTGGGTCGAAAGCGCCGTTTACCTTGCAGTCTTCGATGACGGCCTGGTAGATGGTCGCGTAGCAGCGATCCGGGATCACAGCCTTGGTGTCGTGCAGCTGGCCGTCAGTGCCCCACATTTTGCCGGAGTCACGGATCATCGCCGGCATCGAGGCGTCGACGATCACGTCGCTCGGCACGTGCAGGTTGGTGATGCCTTTGTCGGAGTTGACCATGGCCAACGATGGACGAACGGCATAGACCGCTTGAATGTCAGCTTCGATCTGAGCTTGCTGCTCGGCCGGCAGGGCCTTGATGCGAGCGTACAGGTCGCCAATGCCGTTGTTCAGGTTGAAGCCGATCTGTGCCAGCACGTCAGCGTGCTTGGCCAGTGCGTCTTTATAGAACTCGGCAACGATCTGGCCGAACATGATCGGGTCGGAGACCTTCATCATGGTGGCTTTGAGGTGAACCGACAGCAGCACGCCTTGTTGCTTGGCGCTTTCGATCTCGGCGGCAATGAAGCTGCGCAGAGCGTTTTTGCTCATGACTGCGCAATCGAGGATCTCACCGGCTTGTACGGTGGTTTTTTCTTTCAGGACGGTGGTGGTGCCGTCTTGAGCGATCAGCTCGATTTTTACAGCGTCAGCGGCATCGATCAGGGCGGCTTTTTCGCTGCCGTAGAAATCGCCGGTGCTCATGTGCGCGACGTGAGACTTGGAGTCTTTAGCCCAGGCACCCATTTTGTGCGGGTGCTTGCGAGCGTAGTTCTTGACCGACAGTGGTGCGCGGCGATCCGAGTTGCCTTCGCGCAGAACCGGGTTCACGGCGCTGCCCTTGATCTTGTCGTAGCGCGACTTGGCGAGCTTGTCGGCGTCGCTGGTCACGGTTTCCGGGTAGTCAGGAAGCGCGAAGCCCTGGGCTTGCAGTTCCTTGATCGCTGCTTGCAGCTGAGGAACGGAAGCACTGATGTTCGGCAGCTTGATGATGTTGGCTTCAGGCGTAACGGCCAGGTCGCCCAGTTCGGCGAGGTGGTCGGCTACGGCTTTGTCACCCAGTTGCTCGGGGAAGCTGGCCAGAATGCGTCCTGCAAGAGAGATATCGCGGGTTTCAACGGCGATATCAGCCGAGGCGGTGAAGGCCTCTACGATAGGCAACAGTGAATAGGTGGCGAGGGCTGGGGCTTCGTCGGTGAAGGTATAGATGATCTTCGAGCGGGTGGGCATATTCGGATTAACTCTCTCTTCTTTGCTAAAGCGTGCGCAGAAACTCGAGGTGCGCCGGGTAAGCGCGTTCGTTCAAAGTCATCCATGAGCCGAATATCGAGGTTTCGTTGCTGTGATGTTGGGTGCATCAGTAGGGCGTCAAGCGTTCGGGCTGCGGTAACAGACCGGCTTATCGGGCTGAAAGTCTCGTCATAGAGCCCCTCAGTCGTCGTGACCCTTTGGTCAGCGGCGGCATTATACATAGGTAGCTGGCAATCTGCCGATGGTTCATGAGTAACGATTCTCGTCCATTGGTCTAAAGGTCGCAGGGGCGAGGGCGGCGTAGAGTCGTTCGGCGTGCTTGAGTTTGGCGCTTTTCCCTTTGCTTTCAGGCTTGTAGCTCGCAAGTAATGCAGCTTTGCGGCAGATGGATGGAACATAGGGTTTGCGCGCCGATTTAACTGGGTTACGCTCGAACGAAGCCAGATGTTCAATCCAAACAATGGAGTTCAGCATGGGATACAAGAAGATTCAGGTTCCAGCAGTCGGCGACAAAATCACCGTCAACGCGGACCATTCTCTCAATGTTCCTAACAACCCGATCATCCCCTTCATTGAAGGCGATGGTATTGGTGTTGATATCAGCCCGGTCATGATCAAGGTTGTCGATGCTGCTGTTAAGAAGGCTTACGGCGGCGAGCGCAAAATTTCCTGGATGGAAGTCTACGCCGGGGAGAAAGCGACTCAGGTTTACGATCAGGACACCTGGCTGCCCCAGGAAACCCTGGACGCGGTCAAGGATTATGTAGTTTCCATCAAAGGCCCCCTGACCACTCCGGTCGGCGGCGGCATCCGCTCGCTGAACGTGGCGCTGCGCCAACAACTCGACCTGTATGTCTGCCTGCGCCCGGTGCGCTGGTTCGAAGGCGTGCCAAGCCCGGTCAAGAAGCCAGGCGATGTCGACATGACGATCTTCCGTGAGAACTCGGAAGACATTTACGCCGGTATCGAGTGGAAAGCCGGTTCGCCGGAAGCGACCAAAGTCATCAAGTTCCTTAAAGATGAAATGGGCGTCACCAAGATCCGCTTCGACGAAAACTGCGGTATCGGCATCAAGCCGGTTTCGCTGCAAGGCACCAAGCGTCTGGCACGCAAGGCTCTGCAGTATGTGGTCGACAACGACCGCGACTCGCTGACCATCGTGCACAAAGGCAACATCATGAAGTTCACCGAAGGTGCTTTCAAGGAATGGGCCTACGAAGTGGCGGCTGAAGAGTTCGGTGCGACCCTGCTCGATGGCGGTCCGTGGATGCAGTTCAAGAACCCGAAAACCGGCAAGAACGTCATCGTCAAGGACGCCATCGCTGACGCCATGCTGCAGCAGATCCTGCTGCGCCCTGCCGAATACGATGTGATTGCGACCCTGAACCTGAACGGCGACTACCTCTCCGACGCCCTGGCGGCGGAAGTGGGCGGCATCGGTATCGCACCGGGTGCCAACCTGTCCGACACCATTGCCATGTTCGAAGCGACCCACGGTACTGCGCCGAAGTACGCTGGCAAGGACCAGGTCAACCCGGGTTCGCTGATCCTGTCGGCTGAAATGATGCTGCGTCACATGGGCTGGACCGAAGCGGCTGATCTGATCATCAAGGGCACCAACGGCGCGATTTCCGCCAAGACCGTGACCTATGACTTCGAACGTCTGATGGAAGGCGCGAAGCTGGTTTCGTCTTCCGGGTTTGGCGATGCGCTGATCTCGCATATGTAAGAAAACGCAGGCACACAAAAACCGCCTGATTCAAGTGATTGAGTCGGGCGGTTTTTTTATGACTGGATGACGCTGCGGTCTTAGGCTGTCACGGTCTGTTGCACTGCAGGCGCGTCGGTATTCAAGACATCCACGGGGTTGCCGATGTTGATCGCGTGCAGGCCTTTGGGGCCCTGGATGATATCGAATACGACAGCTTGCCCGGCTTTCAGGGTTTTATATCCGTCCATCTTGATGGCTGAATAATGGGCGAAGAGGTCTTCGCTATCACCATCCTTATTGATGAAGCCATAACCCTTGGCATTGTTGAACCATTTGACCTTGCCTTTTACAGTGCCTTTGGCTGCTGGCTTGTCACCCTTGTTTTCTATAGTGCCTTTAGCAACCGGCTCATGACCCTTGACACCTGACATACCCAACTCCCTCTGCAACAGACTCCATCACTGGAGTATCATCCAGTACATCCGCAGTCTAATCTTGGAATTAAGATTGACTCCGCGGACCTTTTTTACCCACTGTGGGCTCTATTGGTTGTAACACCGTTTTCCCGATAGTCAAGGTGACCGGGCGGTCGGTGTTGAAATCGTCCATAGCCGCCCCCACCACTGTATTCGCACAACTGACGAACCTTTCTTTCCATGCATGCAATCAGCCAGATTCGACTAACATTCAATCAGGATCGCCCTGATTCACACGACGACGATTCAGCGGGTATTGCTGTTCAGGAGGCAAAGCCTGCGTTACAGGCGCCGCCGATGTACAAGGTGGTTTTGTTCAACGATGACTACACGCCGATGGATTTCGTCGTCGAAGTGCTCGAGGTGTTTTTTAACCTGAATCGCGAGCTGGCGACCAAGGTCATGCTGGCCGTCCATACAGAAGGACGGGCAGTATGTGGAGTGTTTACCCGCGACATCGCCGAGACAAAGGCCATGCAGGTCAACCAGTACGCCAGGGAAAGCCAGCATCCGCTACTCTGTGAAATCGAGAAGGACGGTTAATCGCCGACCACTTGGGTATGAGGTGAAGCTATGTTAAACCGCGAGCTCGAAGTCACCCTCAATCTTGCCTTCAAGGAGGCTCGTTCGAAGCGTCATGAGTTCATGACCGTCGAACATCTCCTGCTGGCCCTATTGGACAATGAGGCTGCCGCCACCGTTTTGCGTGCCTGCGGCGCAAACCTCGACAAACTCAAGCATGACCTGCAGGAGTTCATTGACTCCACCACGCCTTTGATCCCCGTGCATGACGAGGATCGTGAAACCCAGCCAACCCTGGGCTTCCAGCGTGTACTGCAGCGTGCTGTGTTCCACGTACAGAGCTCGGGCAAGCGTGAAGTGACTGGCGCCAACGTGCTGGTCGCGATCTTCAGTGAGCAAGAGAGTCAGGCGGTGTTTCTGCTGAAACAGCAGAGCGTAGCGCGCATTGATGTCGTCAACTACATCGCTCATGGCATTTCCAAAGTGCCGGGGCATGGCGATCACTCTGAAGGTGAGCAAGATATGCAGGACGACGAGGGCGGTGAGTCTTCTTCTTCAGGCAATCCGCTGGATGCTTATGCCAGCAATCTCAATGAACTTGCGCGCCAGGGTCGAATTGATCCATTGGTAGGTCGTGAGCTGGAAGTCGAGCGCGTTGCTCAGATTCTGGCGCGTCGTCGCAAAAACAATCCGCTGTTGGTGGGCGAGGCGGGCGTGGGTAAAACCGCGATTGCCGAAGGCCTGGCCAAGCGCATTGTCGACAACCAGGTGCCGGACCTTCTGGCCAACAGCGTGGTGTATTCCCTCGACTTGGGCGCCTTGCTGGCCGGGACTAAATACCGTGGCGATTTCGAGAAGCGCTTCAAGGCGCTGCTCAATGAACTGAAAAAACGTCCGCAGGCGATCCTGTTCATCGACGAAATCCACACCATCATCGGTGCAGGTGCCGCGTCCGGTGGCGTCATGGATGCCTCGAACCTGCTCAAGCCGCTGCTGTCCTCGGGTGATATCCGTTGCATCGGTTCGACTACGTTCCAGGAATTTCGCGGGATTTTCGAGAAGGACCGTGCCTTGGCCCGGCGCTTCCAGAAAGTCGATGTGTCGGAGCCTTCGGTGGAAGACACCATTGGCATCCTGCGCGGCCTGAAAGGCCGTTTCGAGGCACACCACAACATCGAATACAGTGATGAAGCGCTGCGTGCGGCGGCTGAACTGGCTTCGCGCTATATCAATGACCGTCACATGCCGGACAAGGCCATTGACGTGATCGACGAGGCGGGCGCCTATCAGCGTCTGCAACCGATCGAGAAACGTGTGAAGCGCATCGAGGTGCCTCAGGTCGAGGACATCGTTGCGAAAATCGCGCGGATTCCGCCTAAGCACGTCACCAGCTCCGACAAAGAGCTGCTGCGTAACCTTGAGCGTGACCTGAAGCTGACCGTATTTGGCCAGGATGCCGCCATCGATTCGTTGTCGACGGCGATCAAACTGTCCCGTGCCGGCCTCAAGTCGCCTGACAAGCCTGTCGGTTCGTTCCTGTTCGCAGGGCCGACCGGTGTCGGTAAAACCGAAGCGGCGCGTCAGTTGGCCAAGGCGTTGGGCATCGAGCTGGTTCGTTTCGACATGTCCGAGTACATGGAGCGCCACACCGTATCGCGTCTGATCGGTGCACCTCCGGGTTATGTCGGGTTCGATCAGGGCGGCCTGCTGACCGAAGCCATCACCAAGCAGCCTCACTGCGTGCTGTTGCTCGATGAAATCGAGAAGGCGCACCCGGAAGTCTTCAACCTGCTGCTGCAGGTCATGGACCACGGTACGCTGACCGATAACAACGGGCGCAAGGCGGATTTCCGTAACGTGATCGTCATCATGACGACCAACGCCGGTGCCGAAACAGCTGCGCGTGCTTCGATTGGTTTCACGCACCAGGACCACTCGTCCGATGCGATGGAAGTGATCAAGAAAAGCTTCACGCCGGAGTTCCGCAACCGTCTGGACACCATTATCCAGTTTGGTCGCCTCAGTCACGAGGTCATCAAGAGCGTGGTGGACAAGTTCCTTACCGAGCTTCAGGCGCAGCTGGAAGACAAGCGCGTGCAGCTGGAAGTAACGGACGCCGCGCGCAGTTGGCTGGCAGCAGGTGGTTACGACACGGCAATGGGCGCTCGACCAATGGCGCGTTTGATCCAGGACAAGATCAAGCGTCCGCTGGCCGAAGAGATCCTCTTTGGCGAACTGGCCGACCATGGTGGCGTGGTGCACATCGACCTGAAGGACGGCGAGCTGACCTTCGAGTTCGAGACCACGGCTGAAATGGCCTGACGGCTGTAAAGCGAAAAGGCGCCTTCGGGCGCCTTTTTGTTGTCTATTAGATTTGGTGTATATCCGTTGCTGCGGTAACGGCTGCTTAGGGTTTCGCCCTTACGGCGACTCACTTTTTTTACAAGCGCCTAAAAAAAGTAAGCAAAAAAACGCTCGCCCCGAGCGTCCGGCCCCTCGCTTGGGCTCGGCGTTCCTTCGCTCCGGTATCCATCTTGGGGCATTGCCCTCCGGTCTGCTTCGCTACGACCTACATGCAATGTGTTCGACTGCGTCGAACGGCGCTGCGCGCCAATCCCCAGATGAATACCTCCACTCAGCCTCCCGAAGGGGCGGGCAGATCAAAATCAGCCGAGGCGGCCTGATAGCCGGCCTCTTGCGGGTGTGCGTGAACTCCATGTAGGAGCTGACGAAGGTTGCGATCTTTGATCTTGCTTTGACTTTGGTTTTTGACGTTGATCTTGATTTTGATCTTTTGCCCCTTCGGCAGGCCGAGCGTAGGTGTTCATCAGGGGATTAGGCGCGTAGCGCCGTGCGGCGAAGCCGCACACATCGAGAGGAGGTCGTAGCGAAGCAGACCGTAGGCGATGTCCCCTGATGGATACCGTAGCGAGGGAACACTGAGCTTTAGCGAAGTGCCGTACGCCGGGGCAAAGCCTTTTGGTTCCTTTTTGGCGTTTGAAAAAGGGACTCGCTGTAAGAGCGAAACCATAATCAGCCATCACCGCAGCAACGGATATACACCCAAAACCCAAAACCCAAAACCCAAAACCCCACCAAATCGCAGGCAAACAAAAACGCCCGGCAGAAACCGGGCGTTTTGTATTGACTTGATTAGCGAGCGCGGTAAGTGATGCGCCCTTTGCTCAAGTCATAGGGCGTCAGCTCGACGCGCACTTTGTCGCCGGTAAGAATACGAATGTAGTTCTTGCGCATCTTGCCGGAGATATGCGCGGTTACGACGTGCCCATTTTCCAACTCCACACGAAACATGGTGTTGGGCAGGGTGTCGACGACAGTGCCTTCCATTTCGAAGCTGTCTTCTTTCGACATGCAGTAAAGCCCTCGGTGTCCAATGAATGGCCCGGTGCAACTGCGCCAGGCAAAAGCGGCGTGCATTGTGCCCGAAAAATGGGGTTTAAGCCAAGGGGTTCTAGTTCAGGATGACCCAGCGTTGATTAATCAGCAGCTCGATTGGGCGATATTGTGTCTTGTAGCTCATTTTTTTGCAGTTTTTGATCCAGTAGCCGAGGTAGACGGCTTCCAGTCCGAGGCGTCGGGTCTCGGCAATCTGCCAGAGGATCGCGTATCGCCCCAGGCTACGGCGTTCTGCATCGGGTTCGTAAAAGGTATAAACCGCCGACAGACCGTTGGGCAGTAAATCGGTGACGGCTACCGCGAGCAGTCGGCCTTCAAGGCGAAACTCATAGAAGCGCGAGAACGGCAGGTCGCGAACCAGGAAGGTCGAAAACTGATCGCGACTCGGCGGGTACATATCGCCGTCGGCGTGACGCTGTTCGATGTAGCGCTGATAGAGGTCGAAATACTCTTCGCTGAACTGTGCCCTGGCGGGGCGGACCTGCAGGTCGGCGTTGCGTTTGAAGATACGTTTCTGTTGGCGGTTGGGGGTGAATTGCGCCACGGGGATGCGCGCCGGCACGCACGCATTGCAGTTTTGGCAATGAGGCCGGTAGAGATGATCGCCGCTGCGCCGAAAACCCATTTCAGACAAATCTGCGTAGACATGCACGTCCATGGGCTGGCTAGGGTCGAGAAACAGGGTCGTGGCCTGTTCATCTGGCAGATAGCTGCAAGAGTGGGGCTGAGTGGCATAAAACTTCAAACGCGCCAACTCGGTCATGATCAACCCTCGGAATAAGCTTGTGAATTAAGTGTAAGCCACACGCGCAAAAGCCGCTCAGGAAACCCATGTGGCGCGGTTGGGTTGATCCAGGTGTTGCGCCAGATAGCCGGCAAATTCACGGCGAGGAATCGCCCGGGCGCCAAGGCTGTGCAGATGGTCGGTCGGCATCTGGCAGTCGATCAGCACAAACCCCGAGTCTTTCAGGTGCCGTACGAGCGTCGCAAAACCAAATTTCGAGGCGTTATCGGCTCGGCTGAACATGGACTCGCCGAAGAACAGCTGTCCCATCGCCAGGCCGTAGAGTCCGCCGACCAGCTCGTCCTGATCCCAGACTTCCACCGAATGGGCATGGCCACGCCTGTGCAGTTCAGTGTAAGCGTCTTGCATGGCCTGGGTGATCCAGGTGCCGTCGGCGTAATCACGCGGTGCGGCGCACGCGCGGATGACGGCGGTGAAATCCTGATCGAAGGTCACGGTATAGCGCTGTTGACGCAGAAATTTGGCCAGGCTGCGGGAAACATGCAGTTCGTCGGGAAACAGCACGGTGCGTGGATCTGGCGACCACCAGAGAATGGGCTGGCCCTCGGAAAACCACGGAAAACAACCGTGGCGATAGGCTTGAATCAGACGATCGGCAGACAGATCGCCACCCGCCGCCAGCAGCCCGTTGGGGTCGCGCATGGCTTTTTCCAGTGGGGGGAAGGTCAGGGTATTGCGTTGTAACCAAGTCAGCATGGCATCCGGGCTTGCAGAAGGGGAGGGCGGTGGCGGGCTGCTAGGCCCGCCTTAAAGTGTGCCGTTAAACGGCGGGAATGTCGTCGAGGTATTTCTCGGCATCCAGCGCGGCCATGCAGCCAGCCCCGGCCGACGTGACGGCTTGGCGGTAAACGTGATCGGCGACATCGCCGGCGGCAAACACGCCGGGGATTTCGGTGGCGGTGGCGTCGCCGTCGTTGCCGCTCCTGACCCGCAGATAACCGTCGCGCATGGGCAACTGATCGATAAACAGATCGGTATTGGGTTTGTGGCCGATGGCAATGAATACGCCGGCCAGCGCCAATTCACGGGTTTCGCCAGTGAGGCTGTCGCGCAGTCGGGCGCCAGTCACTCCGCTGGCGTCACCCAACACTTCATCCAGATGCTGGTTCCAATGCAGGCGAATGTTGCCGTTGGCGGCTTTTTCGAACAGTTTGTCCTGCAGGATCTTTTCCGAGCGCAACTTATCGCGACGGTGAATCAAATGGACTTCCTTGGCGATGTTCGACAGATACAAGGCTTCCTCGACAGCGGTATTGCCGCCGCCGACCACTGCGACCACCTGATTGCGATAGAAGAAACCGTCGCACGTGGCGCAGGCTGAAACCCCTTTGCCGGCAAATGTCTCTTCCGAGGGCAGTCCCAGGTATTGCGCCGAAGCGCCAGTGGCGATTATCAGTGCGTCGCAGGTGTAGGTGCCGCCGTCGCCGATCAGTTCGAAGGGGCGTTGTTGCAACTTGGCGGTATGGATGTGGTCGTAAACGATCTCTGTGTCAAAGCGTTCGGCGTGGCGTTGCATGCGCTCCATCAATACCGGGCCGGTGAGTCCTTCGGCATCGCCGGGCCAGTTGTCGACTTCGACGGTGGTGGTGAGCTGGCCACCGGCCTGTATGCCGGTAATGACAACGGGTTTGAGGTTGGCGCGGGCGGCATAAACGGCTGCGCTGTAACCGGCAGGGCCGGAACCCAGAATGATCAGGCGTGAATGCTTCGCTTTGCTCATAAAAACACCTCATAAGCCTTTGTCACAAAAGAGAATGCATGCTCAAATTGAACGCATATCATGGTGCTTTTGACTATGCTACACCTAGCGCCACAAGCATGGCATCGAACGAACAAACCCGTACAATGCCTGCCTGTATAGAGGGTTGTAACAAAATAAGCAGTGCGCGCCGTGTTTATAAAAGACGGGGTGCAGTGTTAAAAGTAGTCCCAGTTGCGCCTGTTAACTTTTTTACCTGCCTGGATTGGGCAGTTTTTTATAGTCTTTCAACAGATGGACGCGCCCCAGGCGCAGGAAAAGTAGCGTTTTGAAGAAATCCACCGCAGCACCCAAAACAGTCGTTCCACTCTGGCGCCAGCATTTGCACTACCGGCTCAAGGAAGGTGCATTGATCGCCATCGGTGCCTTGTGCCTGTTCCTGATGATGGCCTTGCTGACCTACGGCAAGGACGATCCGGGCTGGAGCCATAACAGCAAGATTGATGACGTGCAGAACTTCGGGGGGCCGGCTGGTTCCTACAGCGCCGACATCCTGTTCATGGTGCTGGGTTACTTCGCCTACATTTTCCCGTTGCTGCTGGCGGTCAAGGTGTATCAGATCTTCCGTCAGCGTCACGAGCCGTGGCAATGGAGTGGCTGGCTGTTCTCCTGGCGCCTGATCGGCCTGGTGTTCCTGGTGCTGTCCGGCGCGGCGTTGGCGCACATCCATTTTCACGCTGCCACCGGTCTGCCGGCGGGCGCTGGCGGTGCTTTGGGCGAAAGCCTCGGCGATCTGGCCAGGAATGCGCTGAATATCCAGGGCAGCACACTGCTGTTCATCGCGCTGTTCCTGTTCGGCCTGACGGTGTTCACCGACCTGTCGTGGTTCAAGGTGATGGACGTCACCGGCAAGATTACCCTCGACCTGTTCGAGCTGTTCCAGGGCGCGGCCAATCGCTGGTGGGCGGCTCGTACCGAGCGCAAGCAACTGGTTGCGCAGCTGCGTGAAGTTGATGATCGCGTCCATGACGTGGTCGCGCCGACCGTCACCGACAAGCGCGAGCAGGCCAAGGTCAAGGAGCGCCTGATCGAACGTGAGCAGGCCCTGAGCAAGCACATGTCGGAACGCGAAAAGCAGGTACCACCCGTCATCGCGCCAGCCCCGCCGAAGCCGGTGGCACCGAGCAAGCGTGTGGAAAAAGAGAAACAGGCCCCATTGTTCGTCGACAGTGCGGTGGAAGGCACCTTGCCGCCGATCTCGATTCTCGACCCCGCAGAAAAAAAACAACTCAATTACTCGCCCGAATCCCTGGCCGCGGTTGGCCATTTGCTGGAAATCAAGCTCAAGGAGTTCGGCGTCGAAGTCACGGTGGATTCGATTCACCCGGGCCCGGTGATTACCCGTTACGAAATTCAACCGGCCGCCGGTGTGAAAGTCAGCCGCATTTCCAACCTGGCGAAAGACCTGGCGCGTTCCCTGGCCGTGACCAGCGTGCGTGTGGTTGAGGTGATTCCCGGCAAGACCACCGTCGGTATCGAGATTCCCAATGAAGACCGCCAGATCGTGCGCTTTTCCGAAGTACTGTCGACGCCCGAGTACGACAACTTCAAATCGCCGGTTACCCTGGCCCTGGGTCATGACATCGGTGGCAAGCCGGTCATCACTGACCTGGCAAAAATGCCTCACCTGCTGGTGGCGGGTACCACCGGTTCCGGTAAGTCGGTGGGTGTGAACGCCATGATCCTGTCGATCCTGTTCAAGTCTGGCCCGGAAGACGCCAAGCTGATCATGATTGACCCGAAAATGCTTGAACTGTCGATCTACGAAGGCATTCCGCATTTGCTGTGCCCCGTCGTGACCGACATGAAGGACGCGGCCAACGCCCTGCGCTGGAGCGTGGCGGAGATGGAGCGTCGCTACAAACTGATGGCGAAGATGGGCGTGCGTAACCTGTCCGGCTTCAACGCCAAGGTCAAGGAAGCCCAGGACGCCGGCACGCCGCTGACCGATCCGTTGTACAAGCGCGAAAGCATTCACGACGAAGCCCCGCTGCTGACCAAGCTGCCGACCATCGTCGTGGTCGTCGACGAATTTGCCGACATGATGATGATCGTCGGCAAGAAGGTGGAAGAGCTGATCGCCCGTATCGCCCAGAAGGCTCGTGCCGCCGGTATCCACTTGATCCTCGCGACCCAGCGTCCGTCGGTTGACGTGATCACCGGCCTGATCAAGGCCAACATCCCCACGCGCATGGCGTTCCAGGTGTCGAGCAAGATCGACTCCCGGACCATCATCGACCAGGGTGGCGCCGAGCAACTGCTGGGTCATGGTGACATGTTGTATATGCCGCCTGGCACCAGCCTGCCGATTCGTGTTCACGGCGCATTCGTGTCCGATGATGAAGTTCACCGCGTCGTGGAAGCCTGGAAGCTGCGCGGTGCACCTGAATACAACGACGACATCCTCAACGGTGTCGAAGAGGCCGGCAGTGGCTTCGAAGGCAGCAGCGGTGGCGGCGACGGCGACGATCCGGAAGCCGACGCGTTGTACGACGAAGCAGTGCAGTTCGTCCTGGAAAGCCGTCGTGCGTCCATTTCTGCGGTTCAGCGCAAACTGAAAATTGGCTACAACCGCGCCGCACGCATGATCGAAGCCATGGAAATGGCCGGGGTCGTGACGTCCATGAACACCAACGGTTCGCGTGAAGTCCTGGCGCCTGGCCCGGTACGCGACTGATTTGAATTGCCTCCTTGAATTGAAAAGCGGGTGACGCAGATGCGCCACCCGATCCCCCACGAATGTTATGAGGACTCCCATGCGTCTTATCCGCATGCTGTTGCTGCCGGTACTGGCTTTGACCACGCTCTCGGCCCACGCCGATGACAAAGACGTGGCGCGTTTGACTCAATTGCTGGAAAAATCCCAGACCCTGACCGCACGCTTCTCCCAGTTGACCCTCGATGGCAGTGGCACCCAGCTGCAAGAAACCACTGGTGACATGACCCTGCAGCGTCCGGGCCTGTTCTACTGGCACACCAATGCGCCGGCCGAGCAGACCATGGTCTCCGATGGCAAGAAAGTCACCTTGTGGGACCCGGATCTGGAACAGGCCACCATCAAGAAGCTCGATGAACGCCTGACCCAGACCCCGGCGCTGCTGCTGTCCGGTGATGTGTCGAAGATCAGCCAGAGCTTCGAGATCAGCGCCAAGGAAGCCGGCGGCGTGATTGATTTCACCTTGAAGCCGAAAACCAAGGACACCTTGTTCGACAGCCTGCGCCTGTCGTTCCGCAATGGTTTGCTCAACGACATGCAAATGATCGACAGCGTCGGTCAGCGCACCAATATCCTGTTCACCGGCGTGAAGGCCAACGAAGCGGTTCCTGCGTCCAAGTTCAAGTTCGACATCCCCAAGGGTGCCGATGTAATCCAGGAATAAACGCTTAACCTGTAGGAGCGAGCCTGCTCGCGATTCGATGGGTCAGTCACCGCTTCACTGTCTGACCCAGCGCTATCGCGAGCAGGCTCACTCCTACAGGGTTAATGATCGGCAAAATAGAGGTTTCAACAGTACGTCATGGACCTGTTTCGCAGTGCCCCGATCGCTCAACCCTTGGCCGCTCGCTTGCGAGCAGCCAATCTGGACGAGTACGTCGGTCAGGAACACCTGCTCGCTCGCGGCAAGCCATTGCGCGAAGCCCTGGAGCAGGGAGCCCTGCACTCGATGATTTTCTGGGGCCCGCCGGGTGTGGGCAAAACCACCCTGGCGCGGCTGTTGGCGGAAGTCTCGGATG
This sequence comes from Pseudomonas sp. P1_F1_2, assembly GCF_056405815.1. Taxonomy (NCBI): domain Bacteria; kingdom Pseudomonadati; phylum Pseudomonadota; class Gammaproteobacteria; order Pseudomonadales; family Pseudomonadaceae; genus Pseudomonas; species Pseudomonas sp. P1_F1_2. Next base: position 68,658 of record NZ_JBFUBK010000001.1, read on the forward strand.
CGCACTTCGAAACGGTCTCGGCCGTGCTGGCCGGCGTCAAGGAAATCCGTCAGGCGGTGGAAATCGCCAAGCAACAGGCCGGGCAGTACGGCCGGCGCACCATCCTGTTCGTTGATGAGGTGCACCGCTTCAACAAATCGCAGCAGGATGCATTCCTGCCGTACGTTGAAGACGGCACGTTGATTTTCATTGGTGCGACCACCGAAAACCCCTCTTTCGAACTCAATAACGCGTTGCTCTCCCGGGCACGCGTCTATGTGCTCAAAAGCCTCGACGAAGCGGCCCTGCGCAAGTTGGTGCAACGCGCACTGACTGAAGAGCGTGGTCTGGGCAAACGGCAACTGAGCCTCAGCGATGAAGGCTTCCAGATGCTGTTGTCTGCCGCCGATGGCGATGGCCGGCGGCTGCTCAACCTGTTGGAAAATGCCTCTGACCTGGCCGAAGACAACGGCGAGATCGGTACCGACCTGCTGCAAAGTCTGCTCGGCGATACCCGTCGACGTTTCGACAAGGGCGGCGAAGCGTTCTACGACCAGATTTCGGCGCTGCATAAATCCGTACGGGGTTCCAACCCCGATGGCGCGCTGTATTGGTTTGCGCGGATGATCGACGGCGGGTGYGATCCGCTGTACCTGGCGCGGCGTGTGGTGCGCATGGCCAGCGAAGACATTGGCAACGCCGACCCGCGCGCCCTGAGCCTGTGCCTGGCGGCGTGGGAAGTGCAGGAGCGTCTGGGCAGCCCCGAAGGCGAGCTGGCGGTGGCCCAGGCCATCACCTATCTGGCTTGTGCGCCGAAAAGCAATGCGGTGTATATGGGCTTCAAGACCGCACTGCGCGCCGCCGCCGAACACGGCTCGCTGGAGGTGCCGCTGCATCTGCGCAATGCGCCGACCAAACTGATGAAGCAGTTGGGTTATGGCGATGAATACCGCTATGCCCACGATGAACCGGACGCCTATGCCGCCGGCGAAGATTATTTCCCGGAAGAGCTGGACCCGATTCCGTTCTATCAGCCGGTGCCGCGTGGCCTGGAATTGAAGATTGGTGAAAAGCTCAATCACCTGGCCAAACTCGATCGTTTAAGCCCCCGGCAGCGGAGAAAATAGTGCTTCCAGTGATCGTTGCGGTTTCCGTCGGCGGGATGGCCGGTACGTTGTTGCGCTTTGCCACGGGCAACTGGATCAACGCTAATTGGCCGCGGCACTTCTATACCGCGACGCTGGCCGTTAATATCGTGGGCTGTTTGCTGATCGGCGTTCTATACGGTCTGTTTTTGATACGCCCGGAGGTGCCGTTTGAGGTGCGTGCCGGGTTGATCGTCGGCTTCCTCGGAGGGCTGACTACTTTTTCATCCTTTTCACTGGATACGGTGCGCTTGCTGGAAAGCGGGCAAGTGCCGCTGGCCCTGGGCTATGCGACGCTCAGCGTATTCGGCGGGCTGCTTGCCACCTGGGCCGGCCTGTCCTTGACCAAACTTTGATAAACGAGAAACCGACATGCTCGATTCCAAACTGTTACGTAGCAACCTTCAGGACGTAGCGGACCGCCTGGCATCCCGTGGCTTTGTGCTGGATGTTGCGCGCATCGAAGCGCTGGAAGAACAGCGCAAGACCGTCCAGACCCGCACCGAAGCACTGCAGGCTGAACGTAATGCCCGTTCCAAATCCATCGGTCAGGCCAAGCAGCGCGGTGAAGACATCTCGCCGTTGATGGCGGATGTCGAGCGCATGGCGAACGAATTGAGCGCTGGTAAAGTCGAGCTGGACGCGATCCAGACCGATCTGGATTCGATCCTGCTGGGCATCCCGAACCTGCCGCACGAATCGGTGCCGGTTGGCGATGACGAAGACGGCAACGTCGAAGTGCGCCGCTGGGGCACTCCGACCGCCTTCGATTTCCCGGTTCAGGACCACGTCGCCCTGGGCGAAAAGTTCGGCTGGCTGGACTTCGAAACCGCCGCCAAGCTGTCGGGTGCGCGTTTCGCCCTGTTGCGTGGCCCGATTGCCCGTCTGCACCGCGCCCTGGCGCAGTTCATGATCAACCTGCACGTCACCGAGCACGGCTACGAAGAGGCTTACACGCCTTATCTGGTTCAGGCCCCGGCATTGCAAGGCACCGGTCAGTTGCCGAAATTCGAAGAAGACCTGTTCAAGATCACTCGCGAAGGCGAAGCCGATCTGTACCTGATCCCGACTGCTGAAGTGTCGCTGACCAACATCGTGGCCGGCGAAATCGTCGATTCGAAACTGCTGCCGATCAAATTCGTTGCCCACACGCCATGCTTCCGCAGTGAAGCCGGTGCGTCGGGTCGTGATACGCGCGGCATGATCCGTCAGCACCAGTTCGACAAAGTCGAAATGGTCCAGGTCGTTGAGCCATCGACCTCGATGGAAGCACTGGAAGGCCTGACCGCCAACGCCGAGAAAGTCCTGCAACTGCTGGAACTGCCTTACCGGACCCTGGCGCTGTGCACCGGCGACATGGGCTTCAGCGCGGTCAAGACCTACGACCTGGAAGTGTGGATTCCGAGCCAGGACAAATACCGCGAGATTTCGTCGTGCTCCAACTGCGGCGACTTCCAGGCCCGTCGTATGCAAGCGCGTTTCCGCAACCCGGAAACCGGCAAGCCTGAGCTGGTTCACACCCTGAACGGTTCTGGYCTGGCAGTCGGTCGTACCCTGGTCGCGGTGCTGGAAAACTATCAGCAGGCCGACGGTTCGATCCGTGTGCCAGAAGTGCTGAAGCCATACATGGGTGGCATTGAGGTCATCGGCTAAATGAACTATCTGCCGCTGTTTCACAACCTGCGCGGCAGTCGTGTGTTGGTCGTCGGTGGGGGGGAAATTGCCTTGCGCAAATCCCGCCTGCTGGCCGATGCCGGTGCGCTGCTGCGGGTGGTTGCACCTGAAATCGAACTGCAACTGCGCGAACTGGTTGCCGGCAGCGGTGGCGAGTGCCTATTGCGTGGTTACATCGAGGCGGATCTGGACGGTTGCGGGCTGATCATTGCCGCCACCGACGACGAATCGTTGAACGCACAAGTCTCCGCCGATGCTCATCGGCGGTGTGTGCCGGTCAATGTGGTAGATGCACCTGCGCTGTGCAGCGTGATTTTCCCGGCGATTGTCGATCGTTCCCCCTTGATTATTGCCGTGTCCAGCGGCGGCGATGCGCCGGTGTTGGCACGCTTGATCCGCGCCAAGATCGAAACCTGGATTCCTTCCACTTATGGTCATCTGGCCGGACTGGCCGCTGGCTTTCGCCATCAGGTGAAAAAACTGTTCCCGGATGTGCAGCAGCGCCGCGCGTTCTGGGAAGACGTATTCCAGGGGCCGATTGCCGACCGCCAGCTAGCCGGACAGGGCGCCGAAGCCAAGCGTCTGCTGCAAGCGAAAGTCGATGGCGAGGCGCCAGTGACCACCGGTGAGGTATATCTGGTGGGCGCAGGCCCGGGGGATCCCGATCTGCTGACGTTCAAGGCGCTGCGCCTGATGCAGCAAGCCGATGTGGTGCTGTACGACCGTCTGGTGGCGCCGGCGATTCTGGAGTTGTGCCGCCGCGACGCCGAGCGGGTCTACGTCGGCAAGCGCCGCGCCGATCACGCTGTGCCGCAGGATCAGATCAACCAGCAATTGGTGGTCCTGGCCAAGGCCGGCAAGCGTGTAGTGCGGTTGAAGGGCGGTGATCCGTTCATCTTCGGTCGCGGCGGTGAAGAGATCGAAGAGCTGGCGGCCCAGGGCATCCCGTTCCAGGTGGTGCCGGGTATCACGGCGGCCAGCGGTTGCGCGGCCTATGCCGGAATTCCGTTGACTCACCGCGATTACGCGCAGTCCGTGCGATTTGTTACCGGACATTTGAAGGACGGTTCCACCGATCTGCCGTGGGCCGATCTGGTCGCGCCGGCGCAGACGTTGGTGTTCTACATGGGCCTGGTGGGCTTGCCGATCATCTGCGAGCAATTGATCAAGCACGGTCGCGGGGCGGACACCCCGGCAGCGTTGATCCAGCAGGGCACCACCGTTAATCAGCGTGTATTCACCGGTACCTTGGCGGATTTGCCACAGTTGGTGGCGGAGCATGAAGTGCATGCGCCGACGCTGGTGATCGTGGGCGAAGTGGTGCAACTGCGCGAGAAACTGGCGTGGTTCGAAGGGGCTCAGGGGCAGGTCTAGAAACCGGCTAACTGATCATTCCCACGCTCTGCGTGGGAATGAATTCCTTGGCGCTCCGCGTCACAAACGGGACGCGGAGCGTCCTTGGCGGCATTCCCACGCGGAGCGTGGGAACGATCAGCATCTGCAAAAATCTCAGGCCCTGCGCCAAACCCCTTTCCCGTTCAACCGCGCCCGATCATGCGGCGCCGTGAAATCCTGCTCTGGCCCCTTAGGCACAACCCCCGTCGGGTTGATGGTCTTGTGGCTGCCGTAGTAGTGGTTCTTGATGTGGGTGAAGTCCACCGTCTCGGCGATTCCCGGCCACTGATAAATCTCACGCAACCAATTCGACAGGTTCGGATAATCGGCAATCCGCCGCAGATTGCACTTGAAGTGCCCGTAGTACACCGCGTCAAAACGGATCAGCGTGGTAAACAGCCGAATATCCGCTTCAGTCAGGTATTCACCCGTCAGATAGCGGTTGGCGCCCAATAGCTGCTCCAGTCGATCCAGTTCTTCAAACAAACCATCGAACGCTTCTTCATAGGCCTGTTGCGACGTTGCAAATCCAGCCCGGTAAACGCCGTTGTTCACCGCGGGGTAAATTCGCTCGTTCAACGCATCGATCTCGGCGCGCAGTGGCTGCGGATAGAAATCCAGGTCATTGCCCGTCAGGTCATCGAATGCGCTGTTGAACATGCGGATGATCTCCGCCGATTCATTGTTGACGATGCGATTCTGCTGCTTGTCCCACAAAACCGGCACCGTGACGCGGCCGGTGTAGTGGGCAGTGTCGGTGGTGTAGCGCTGGTGCATGAAGTCGAGGTGATCGAGCTTGTCGCCGGTGGAGCCCAGGCTCTGGTCGAAGGTCCAGCCGTTTTCCAGCATCAGCCAACTGACTACAGAGACGTCGATCAGGCTGTCGAGGCCTTTGAGTTTGCGCAGGATCAGCGTGCGGTGGGCCCACGGGCAGGCGAGGGACACGTAGAGGTGATAGCGACCGGCCTCGGCGGCAAAGCCACCGACGCCCGTCAGCCCCGGTTTGCCGTCGGTGGTCACCCAGTTGCGACGTTGCGCCTGTTCACGCTGGAAAGCGCCGTCCTTGCTGCTTTCGTACCACTTGTCTTGCCAACGGCCATCGACTAACAAACCCATGTTCAAGACTCCTGAACCAATAATCGTTGGAGTTGAGTCTATTCCCATGAACCTGAACAAAAAGCGCAAAGATCGGGAGAAAATGATCGGTTAAATAGATTTGTTGCGTGCAACCCAAAACTGCTCGGCGGTTTCGAAGGCTTGCTCGCGGCTCTGACCGAGCCCGCGCAAGGCCAGGGCCATGGTCGAAATCAGGGCCATTTGCGGATAGCTGTCGACCACGTCGCCGCGCCAGACGGCCTTCAAATGCTCGGGGTCGAGGGACGCCGGTTTGACGTGACGCTGGGCCGACAGTTGCGGCCATTCTTCATCCCAGCTTTCGCCGCCCGTGGTGCCGTACAAATGGCTGTCGGCGTCCGGGTTGATCTCGATCTCGCCGCCGTCGCCCTTGACCACAATGGCCGTGTCGCCCAGCAAGCCGCTGGCATCGCGATGCACGGCCTGATAGCCGGGGTGGAAAATACTTTGCAGGCCGCAGCGAGCGCCCAGCGGATTGAGGATGCGCGTCAGGGAATGGATCGGCGAACGCAGGCCCAAGGTGTTGCGCAGGTCGATCATGCGCTGGAGTTGCGGCGCCCAATCCACCAGCGGCATGAACGCCAGGCCACCGTTATCGAGTGCATCACCGACCTGTTGCCAGTCGCGGCACAGGGGGATGTTCAGGTCATTGAGCAATTGTTCGCTGTACAGCCGACCGGCCGTGTGTGCGCCCGCGCCGTGCATGAAGATACGCACGCCGTTCTGCGCCAGGCACTTGGCCGCCAGCAGGTACCACGGCAAATGACGTTTCTTGCCGGCATACGTCGGCCAGTCCAGATCGACATTTAAGACGGGAGCTTGCAATCGTTCACGCAGGGCCTCGGTGAAACCGGCCATTTCCTCGGCGCTTTCTTCCTTGTGTCGCAGCAACATCAAAAACGCCCCGAGCTGGGTGTCTTCGACCTTGTCGTCGAGCACCATGCCCATGGCTTCGCGGGCTTCTTCACGTGTCAGGTCGCGGGCGCCGCGCTTGCCTTTACCGAGGATTCGCACGAACTGGGCGAACGGATGCTCGGCGGGTGTTTCGAGGGTCAGCGCTGGGAAGTCGGTCATAAGCAATTCGTCGGTTTGGGCAGGCCCGCCAGTTTCGCGGCGAGTTTGGCGGGGGTGCCTTTGAACAGTCGGTTGAGGTGCAGGCTGTTGCCTTTTTCCGGGCCGAGCTTCAATGCGGTGTATTTGATCAAGGGGCGGGTGGCCGGCGACAGCTGGAACTCGTCGTAGAAACGGCGCAGCAGTTCGAGGATTTCCCAGTGCTCGGGGCTCAACTCGATGTCTTCGGCAGCGGCCAGGGCGGCAGCGACGTCGGCGGACCAGTCACTGAGTTCGACCAGAAAACCGTCCTTGTCCAACTCGATGGCGCGGGCGCCGACCGTCAGGGAATTCATAGCCAACTGTTGACCTTGTCATGGTGAATCGACAGATCGACGAAGGCCGGGTAATCGATGGCCTTGGCCCAGTCCGGGGTTTCAATGGACCGGGCTTGAACATCCTCGGCCAGCACGAAAAGGTTCAGGGCGCGAGTGTTCAACGTATTGAAAGGCGCAGTGCCCGGCTGCAGGGCATACACCGCGTCGCCGCTCAGCAAGAGCGCATCGTTCGCGCCGATCACGCGCAGGCAACTGCTCAGGCGATCGTCGCCGAACGGGGAGTGAGACAACACATGCAAAGTCGACATCAGAGGGTGATCACCTGGTCGTAGCGGTCAATAAGGGCGGTGATTTCGGGAGCGGTCAGCGTCCGGGCTTCTTCGAGCGGCAGGCTGTTCGGGTCCAGCCCACGTTCTGCGGCACTGTCGGCACAGACGAACAGCTCGTCGACACCGAACATCGGCAGGGCTTGCAGGTTGGCGCTCAGGTCTTTTTGTTGCAGGGCCTTGGCGTTCTGTTTCGCGGCGAGCTGGAACACCCCGTCATCGAGAAACAGCAGGCCGATGGGCAGGTCGAAGGCGCCGCCGGCGAGGACGATGTCCAGTGCTTCGCGTGCATTCGGTCCGGACCAGGGTGCCTGACGGCTGATAATCAGCAAGGATTTAGGCATCTTACGCGCCTCCAAAGCAGATCAAACGGTCGGCGTCCTGCACCGCGTCATGCAATTGACCCAGACCGGACAATTCCCATGGTGCGCCCACGGCAACGGCGTCACGTTGATAACGCCCGGCTTCTTCTTCGTTCAATACCCCGCGACGCAGGGCCGCGGCGATACACACGACGCCATCCAGTTGGTGCTCGCTGACAAAGGTGCGCCATTGCTTGGGCACGTCCAGCTCATCTTGCGGCGTGACCACGCTGGCGGACGCGTTGTAGACGCCATCCTGATAAAAAAACAACCGGACAATCTCATGCCCGCCGGCCAGCGCAGCCTGAGCGAACAGCAAGGCGCGGCGCGAGGAGGGCGCATGGGCGGCGGAAAACAGCGCAATGGCGAATTTCATGACGGACTCGATCAACAAACTGCGGCCATGATAAAGCTTTATCGGCGGGGCGGCTAAATCGATGTTGTCTGGGCGGGCCTCATCGTCGGAACGCCGCCCGGAGCAGGCTTACTCCTGCAGGAGGTTGGGTGATGCCTGAGATTGCAGTTTCACCACAACCACCTGCAGGAGTGAGCCTGCTCGCGATAGCGGTCTAACAGGCAACGCCTGAATCAACGCGGCATATACCCCAACTGCCAGCGCCGCGGAATCTTCAACGACACCACCCCCAGCACACCCGCCAGCAATCCGCTGGCGAACAATGCCTGAAGCCCCAAATGATGTTCCAGCACCGCCCCAAGGACAGCCCCGGCGAACATCCCGGTCCAGGGGATCAGTTGCACGCGCCAGCCATTGCGCCGTTCGCCGAGCATCCAGCGCCCCAGCCCCCGTCCGAAGCGCGACAGGGCGCCGGTGACATAGGTCAGGCCAACCGGCAGGCCGTTCACTTCCTCGACGGCGGCATTGAGCATGCCCATGGCGATGATCGCCGCCAGCAGCGCGGGCAATTGTTCGTCGTAAGGCCAGGTGGCGGCCGCGCACAGCAACGCGGCGATGGTCAGCATCAAGGGCAGTGCCCGTCGCCCGCCGAGGCGGCTGACGACAATGCCCAAGGCGTTGCCGACGATGAAGGTGGCCACGAGCAGCAGCAAACGCCCGGTCAGCCCCAGATCGCCGACGCTGATGGCCACGGCGAGCCGCGTGGTGTTGCCGCTCATGAACGAGACAAAATCGCCGCTGGCCATGAAGCCGATGGCGTCGGTCATTCCGGCGAGGACCGAGAGCATGGCCACCAGTGTCATGCCTATGCGCCCACGCCACTTTTGCGTGCGCAGGTGACCGGGGCTGGCGTGGGAGGTTGAGGCGGAAGGCAGCATGGGCGATGACATCCTTGAACGGTGGTTACGGTTGTATCCCGTACAACTCGCAATAGTCCAGCCATTCCATGCCCGCCATTTCCGCCACTTCCTTATGCACTTCCAGGCGTTGGGCTTGATAGTCCGCAGGCGTGGCGGCAGTCATTTGCAGCGTCAGTTCCCAGGCGAACAACCCTTGGCGCTCGGCCTCATCTTCGAACGCTTCATGCAAGCGCTCGTCGCGATACTGCGCCTGGGTTTCACCCTTGGCTTGTGCCAGCAGCGGGTTGAGGTTGTCGAGTTCGTGACGCAGTTCAGGGCGCTCGTCGAGAAACTTCTTCAGCGCCTGCTCGTGTTGCTGTTCGGTTGCCGCCATGGTCGCTCCTTGAGAATGGATTACGAAGACTGCTTCTTGCTGGCCTTGGCCGCTGCCGCCAGGCATTCGAGGGCGAACTGTTCGGTGTAGGTCATCTGGATTGGCGTGGTTTCGCCTTTGACGGTGCGTTCGCCGTCGAGGATGTAACGAATGCGCTTGTCGGTGACGCCAATGCGCTTGGCGATCCAGGAAGGCGTCTGGCCGATCTGGCTGATCAGTTTGTCGGCGTATTCGGTGGTCGGTTTGTAGAATTCGGCGTTGGGTGTCATTGGGCTTTCCAGAAATAGACGCGATGCGGCATGAATGGCGCGACAGGGTGCGCGAATCATCGCGCGGTGTCGCGGTATAAATGAAGTAAAGCAGAACGAAACGGCGCGCCACGGTGATACAGTCCGCTTTTTCTTGATGAGCGAATGCAATGCGAATTCTGATGGTGGCGCTGGCCGTAACGTTGCTGGCGGGATGCGCGGGCTCGGTGATGGACGATGCTCGTACCAAGACCCCGTACAAAACCCTGAACTCGGACAAGCCGTCATTGGCCGTGGCCCAGTGCGTGCAGTTTTCCTGGCAGGACGAAGCGGTATTCGGCGTCGATGCCGCCGCTTATCTGCAGCCTGGCAAAAAGGGCGGGTCGACCGTCTACACGCGGTCGGCGGAGTCCTTTGTGGACGTGACCACCGATGCGTCCGGCACCGTGCTGAGTTACTACGCGCAACATGACGACTTCGTCGCCAAGCGCCGTTTGGCAGCGTTGGCGACCTGTTTGTAAGCGATTCAGGCATTTATCAGGCGCTTCTGAAAAAAGAAGCGCTTGTGGCCGGGCGGGTAGTCGGCAATCTGGCCCAGCTCGCTGTAGCCGAGCTTTTCGTAAAACTTCGGCGCCTGAAAGTCGAAGGTGTCCAGCCAGATCCCCACGCATTCCTTTTCCCGTGCGAGATCTTCGGCCATCTGCATCAACTTCGAGCCCAGGCCCTGTCCCCGGCCCTGTTCGGGCACCGACAGCAATTCGATGTACAACCACTGGTAAAAGAAGCGGCCATACAACCCGCCGAGAATCTCGCCGTGGTCGTCGCGCACCAGCAAGGCCAGCGGTTGCGCATTGGACGGGCCGGCCTGAGCCGCGTTGTAGGCGCGCAGTGGTGTGAGGATGGCCTCACGTTGTTCATCAGTGGGGTTTTGCGACTGTTCAATTCGCAGGGGCATGAGCGACATCCTTATGGCAATGAATCAGGAGCCTAGCGTGGTGATGGCGTTTGTTCTATCCCTGGCGCACCAAAGGAACCGTCGTGGTGGCACGGATGTCTAGCCTAAACAGCATCACCCCGGAACGCCGCCGATGAGGACAACCCGTGAATATTTTCGAAGCCCTGCGCGAAAGCCACGAACGTCAAAGGACCTATGCCAAGGCACTGATCCAAACCAGTGGTGACACCCCGGAGCGGGTCGAGGCTTATCAGCAACTCAAGTCTGAGCTTCAAGCCCACGCTACTGCCGAAGAACGCCACTTCTACATCCCGCTGATGGAATTCGACAACGGCGTCGACCTGAGCCGCCATGCCATCGCCGAACACCACGAGATGGACGAAATGATGGAGGAACTGGACGGCACCGAGATGTCCAGCCCGTCATGGCTTGTGACCGCGAAAAAGCTGTCCGAGAAAGTTCATCATCACCTCAAGGAGGAAGAGCAGAAGTTCTTCCAGATGGCCGGCAAACTGCTCGATGACAAGCAAAAAGAAGCGCTGGCCGGCCAGTACGAGAAGGAATACAAGGCTCAGTTGTCCTGAGCCTGTGGCTGGGCCCGTTAAGGAGCGACACAATCTGTAGCAGCTGGCGAAGCCTGCGTCGGCTGCTACAAGGTTCGCATTAGGGAGATGCCAGGCTTTTTCGTTTTCGCCTACCATGAGCACTTTTCACGAAAAAGGATGCGGTGTCATGGCGAACACAGCCGAACGGGTCAACATCATCCAATCCCAGGTGTTGTCCCACGACTGGTACTTGCTGAAGAAAATCACCTTCGACTATCTACGCAACAACGGCGAGTGGCAGCGCCAGACCCGCGAGGTCTATGACCGTGGCAACGGCGCGGCGATTCTTCTGTTCAATCGCCAGAAGCGAACCGTGGTGCTGACCCGGCAGTTCCGCTTGCCGGTGTTCGTCAACGGCCATGACGGATTACTGATCGAGGTAGCCGCCGGTTTACTTGAAGGTGCCGCGCCGGAAGAACGCATCCGCGCCGAAGCCGAAGAAGAAACCGGTTACCGCGTGCACCATGTGCAGAAGGTCTTCGAGTCGTATATGAGCCCCGGCTCGGTCACTGAAAAACTGCATTTTTTCATCGCCGAATACGACGCTGCTTCAAAAGTCAGCGAAGGCGGTGGGCTGGAAGAAGAGACCGAAGAACTGGAAGTGCTGGAGTGGGCGTTCGATGAGGCACTTGAGGCGTTTTATCGCGGGGAGATCTGCGACGCCAAGACCATCATGCTGCTGCAATATGCGGCGATGAAGAACATCTTCGCGACACCTTAGCGTCCATCAAAACAAATCATCCATCCTGCTGGCGCCTGCCCATTCGCAACCCTCAAGCGTCAGCAAACGTTCCTTCGCCTCAAGCCCTCCGGCGAACCCGGTGAGTTTTCCCGAGGCCCCGATCACCCGATGGCAGGGCGCCACAATCGATATCGGGTTCTTGCCATTCGCGGCTCCCACTGCCCGAACTGCGCTCGGATTGCCGATTTGCTCGGCTATCTGGCTATAGCTGCGTGTTTCTCCGAACGGGATGGTCAGCAGCGCCGCCCACACCTTCTTCTGAAATTCCGTTCCGGCAAAATCCAGTTCCAGCTCGAAGCGATCGCGCGTGCCGGCAAAGTATTCCTGCAACTGCTGAGCGGCGCGTACCAGAATCGGGTTGTCCGGGGCTTCGTGCATCGGGCCAAGCCGAACCCGGTTCGGTTTGTCGTTTTCCCAGAGGATGGCCGCCAGTCTTGCGTCTTTCGCTACCAGCTTCAGTTCGCCAACCGGAGACGCCAGAGTGGTGAAGGTGTAGGTCATGCTGGCGGACTCCGCAGAAGGGCTGAATAGAGGCCCAGCATACTGTTCCGACGGGGAGGCGCAATACGTAATCCCGACCATACTTGCCTGTGCTTTTGAACTGCTCACTCTGTTTTGTGCAGAGCCCAAAAACAAAAAAGAGACCGACTGATGAAGTACGAACCTTTTGCCAAATCGCTCATAGCGACCTCCTTGGCGCTTAGTTGCCTGACTGCCCATGCCGCTTCCGTAGCCCCGGTTGCGGCCGAAAACGGCATGGTGGTCACCGCCCAGCACCTGGCCTCCCAGGTGGGGGTCAATGTGCTCAAGAACGGCGGCAACGCCGTGGATGCCGGCGTCGCGGTGGCGTATGCGCTGGCGGTGGTGTATCCCGCAGCGGGCAACCTCGGTGGCGGCGGTTTCATGACCATTCAACTGGCGGACGGGCGCAAGACGTTCCTCGATTTCCGCGAAAAAGCCCCGCTGGCTGCCACCGCCAACATGTACCTGGATAAAGAAGGCAATGTCATCCCCGACCTCAGCACCCGTGGCCACCTGGCCGTCGGCGTGCCGGGGACTGTGTCCGGCATGGAACTGGCCCTGACCAAGTACGGCACCAAGCCGCGCAAGGAAGTGATTGCCCCGGCGATCAAACTGGCGGAAGACGGTTTTGTCCTGGAGCAGGGCGATGTCGATTTGCTGGACTACGCCACCGACGTGTTCAAGAAAGACATGAAGGACTCGGGCTCGATTTTCCTGAGCAAAGGCGAGCCGATGCAGGTCGGACAAAAACTGGTGCAGAAAGACCTGGCCAAAACCCTGCGGGAAATTTCCGAGAAGGGTGCCGACGGTTTCTATAAAGGGTGGGTCGCCGACGCCATCGTCACGTCCAGTCAGGCCAACAAAGGCATCATCACCCAGGCCGATCTCGACAAATACAAGACCCGAGAACTGGCGCCGATTGAGTGCGATTACCGGGGCTATCACGTGGTGTCGGCACCGCCACCGAGCTCCGGCGGGGTGGTGATCTGCGAGATCATGAACATCCTCGAAGGCTACCCGATCAAAGACCTCGGCTACCACTCGGCCCAGGGCATGCACTATCAGATCGAAGCCATGCGCCACGCTTATGTGGACCGCAACAGCTACCTCGGCGACCCGGACTTCGTGAAAAATCCGATCGCGCATCTGCTGGATAAAAATTACGCCACCAAAATCCGCGATGCCATCGACCCGAAAAAGGCCGCTATCTCCAGCGAGCTCAAACCCGGCGTAGCGCCGCATGAGGGCAGCAACACCACGCACTTCTCCATTGTCGACAAGTGGGGCAATGCGGTGTCGATGACCTACACCCTCAACGACTGGTTTGGCGCTGGCGTCATGGCCAGCAAAACCGGGGTCATCCTCAACGACGAAATGGACGACTTCACCTCGAAAATCGGTGTGCCGAACATGTACGGCCTGGTGCAAGGGGAGGCCAACGCTATCGCACCCGGCAAAGCACCGCTGTCGTCGATGAGCCCGACCATCGTCACCAAGGACGGTAAAGTCGTGATGGTCGTCGGCACCCCGGGCGGCAGCCGCATCATCACTGCGACCTTGCTGACCATGCTCAACGTGATCGACTACGGCATGAACATCCAGGAAGCGGTGGATGCACCGCGGTTCCACCAGCAATGGTTGCCCGAAGAAACCAACCTGGAGACCTTCACCACCAGCCCGGACACGGTGAAAATCCTCGAAAGCTGGGGTCACAAGTTTGCCGGGCCACAGGATGCCAACCACGTGGCGGCAATCCTGGTTGGTGCGCCTTCGCTGGGCGGCAAACCGGTCGGCAAAAACCGTTTCTACGGCGCCAACGACCCACGCCGTAACACCGGGTTGTCACTCGGTTACTAAGGGTTGTGTTTAACAGGGGACGGATCTGCTTTTTCGTCCCCTGATCTACCGACTGATCAAGGAAGGGGCCATGGCTACCGCACTGCTAATTATCGACGTCCAGAGGGCACTGTGCTCGGGCGAGTACGCGTGCTTTGAGATCAACCGCGTCATCGAGAACATCAACCACCTCAGCACCCGAGCCCGGATAGCCGGGGTGCCGGTTGTTTTCATTCAGCACGAAGAAGAGGGCAGCCCTCTGGCATATGGCGCCGACGGCTGGCAACTGGCCGAAAGCCTGGAAGCCGAGCCCAAGGATTATTACGTACGCAAAACCACACCGGATTCGTTCTATCAGACCAACCTTCAACAGCTGCTGTCGAAAGAGGAATTCGAGCGTCTGATCATCTGTGGTTTGCAAACCGATTATTGCGTCAACGCGACCGTGCGCCAGGCACTGAAAATGGGATATGACGTGGTGCTGGCGGCCGACGCGCACTCCACCGTCGACAACGGTAACCAAAGTGCCGAAGACATCATCGTCGAGCACAATAAGGATTTGGCGCACTTGACCGGTTCGGTGGCGCGGATCGACGTCATGCCGGCGGGTGAGATCAAAATCTGAACCGCGGCGAAACGACCCGCCACGCAGGCACATTCGGTTGTTCGTGAACTTACGTTGCAGCAAAAATCTCGATCAGCTCCGTCAGGAATGCACTCACCACGTCGCGCTGCCGCGCCGAATGCCGAACGGCCGCATGGAAGCCGACTTCATAGCGCAACTGCTCAGGGTTCAGCGGATGCAACTGCCCCAGTTGTTGATGCTTGGCCGCGTAGTGCTGTGGCAGAAAGCCCAGGTGCTGGCCCGACAGAATGAGCAGGGCGGCACCGTCCATGCTGTCGGTGAGTACGGTCAACCGCTCGAGGGTGGTGGGCGCGGGCATTTCCGGCAGTGGGTGGCTGGGCCAGACCCAATCGTAATCGCGGACGTCATCGCGGGTCAGTGCGCCGACGTGATCGAACAATGGGTGCGCCGGGGCGCAGTAGGCGATTTGGGTTTCCTGAAACAAGGGGAAGTAATCGATGTTGGGTAAACGATGCCAGAAGTACCCGATGGCCAGATCGATATGGCCGTTGATGATTTTTTCTTCCAGCAAGGATGACGACAGCTCGGTGAAGTGGAAGTACAGGCCTTCATGTTGCGAGCGCAAACGCGCGATGGCCAGGGCGATGTTCTTGTTGGCGGATGGATCGATTTGACCCAGCAGGCCGATGTTGATGTTGCCCGACACCTTGCGATTGATGTGCTGGACCTCAACCCGAAACCCTTCGGCCGCCGCCAGCAATCGACGGGCCGCTTCGACAAACTGCCCCCCTTTGGGCGTCACCGAAAACCCTCCGCGACCTCGCTCGCACAGACGAAACCCGACCCTCGCTTCGAGCGTCGCCAATTGCGCACTGATGGTGGGTTGAGTGGTGTTGAGCGCCGTTTGCGCGGCCGATATTCCGCCCGCCTCAACGACAGTCAGGAAGACCCGGATCAAGCGCAAATCCAGTTCCGATACAGTGCCCAGCATGTGTGCCCCCCTGTTTGCCACATAGATGCCGATCTATGTAAACAGTGTGCCTGCGATATTTTACCGCCCTGACTAACGCCCTACATTGCAATGAAACCGGCGCTTTGCCCATAAAAACAACAATTACCAGCATAGGAACAATCGTATGTCAGGTTCTCCACAGTCTGTGCACGCCATTGCAGCGAGCAGCGGGTTGGCCATCGAAGGCCACTCGATCGATTACATTCCGGAAAATGAACGTCACGCCAAACTGAGCAGCCAGGGACCTTTCTGGTTTCTGGGCAACTTCCACTTCTTCACCATCTCCATCGGTTTTGTCGGCCCGAGCCTTGGGTTGTCGGCGTTGTGGACCCTGCTGGCCGGTGCGCTGGGCATTATGTTCGGCACCATTTTCATGGCGTTTCACGGCTCGCAAGGTCCGGAGATGGGCCTTCCGCAAATGATCCAGTCCCGCGCCCAGTTTGGTTATCGCGGTGTGATCCTGGCCTTGATGGCGACGATGTTTGTGTTCGTCGGTTTCAACGTGGTGAACATCTCGCTGATCATGAACGGCCTGGAACATGTCTTCGGTTTCGACCCGACGATTGTCGCCGTGGCGGTGGTACTGATTGGCGCGCTGTTGTCGATCTACGGCCATGACCTGATGCATAAAGCGTTCAAATGGGCATTGTTGGCGACGTTGCCCCTGTATGCACTGGTGACCATCGCCTTGATGTTCGGTGCCGGCCAGGAAGGCGTCACCCCGGCGACAGACCTGGGTTTCAACTGGGTTGCGTTTGCCACGCTGTTTGCCATCGGTGCGAGTTACAACTTTTTCTATGCGCCCTATGTGTCCGACTATTCCCGATACCTGCCGAAAAACACCAGCCGCCCGAAATTGATCGCCGCGGTGTTCATCGGCGCTTCGCTGTCCGGTGGCTGGATGATCGGCCTCGGTGCGTGGCTGGCGCAGCAACTGAAAGCGGCGGATGCGCTGGTGGCGTTGAACCAGGTCGGCTCTTCGATGATTCCGGGCTTGGGCAATGTGCTGGTCATTGTCTCGGTGGCGGGCTTTCTGCCGATCATCGCGCTCAACACTTACAGCGCCATGCTGACGTTGCTGACCGGTGTCGACTCGATCAAAAAGATCACGCCGACACCGCGTGCCCGAGTCATGTCCATCAGCGTGATCAGCATCATCCTGTTGACCTGCGTGTTGTCGATCAAAGGTGATGGCATCGCGTTGTTGAACACCTTCCTCGTGTTGTTGCTGTACTTCCTCGTGCCCTGGACCGCCGTCAATCTGGTGGACTACTTTTTCGTGCGCAAGGGCCGCTACGCGATCCCGCATTTCTTCACGCCGAAGGGCATCTATGGCGCCTGGCAATTTCGCGGCATCGTCTCGTACCTGATCGGTTTTGCCGCGATGGTGCCGTTCTTCTACATCTTTGATGCGTCTGCCAACAAAGAGGTATTCGTCGGTCCGCTGGCGCGCATGCTGGAAGGTGTGGACATTGCCTGGCTGGTGGGACTGGTGGTGTCGGGCCTGACGTATTACCTCCTCAGTCGTTCGATAGACCTCGCGGCCGAACGCCGGATCATCGATTCGATTACCGAGGACGACATTATTTCCATGGCTAAACAGCCTGTTGAGGAGGCGCGTTGAACAGCGCAAAGAAAACGGTGGTCGCCTGCTGCCAGGTGGCACCGAGAGTCGGCGATCTGGCTTACAACCGGACGCTGTGCGAACGCGCGATTCGTTCAGCGGCGAATCAAGGCGCACAGATTGTGGTGCTTCCAGAACTGGTGCAGAGCGGTTACGTGTTCAACCACCGTAGCGAGGCCTTGTCCTTGGCAGAACCGACAGAGGGGCCAACCTTGCGCCTGTGGGAGGCACTCGCCCGCGAACTGAACATCGTCGTGGTCGGTGGATTCTGCGAACGCTTGCAGGGCGATGAGTTGGCCAACACTGCCGCCCTGATTGATGCCCAAGGCCTGCGCGCCGTGTACCGCAAAGCGCACCTCTGGGATGCCGAGCGTGAAATATTCAGTGCCGGTAACGCCGCGCCGCCGGTGGTTGAAACGGTTCATGGGCGAATCGGCATGCTGATTTGCTATGACCTGGAGTTCCCTGAGTGGGTGCGGCTCCCGGCACTGGCCGGCGCGGATTTGCTGTGCGCTCCGGTCAATTGGCCGGACGGACCGAGGCCTCCCACCGAGCGGGCGGCGGAAGTGGTGCGGGTTCAGGCCAATGCTTCAGTTAACCGGATGTTCATCGCCGCGTGTGACCGGCATGGGCATGAGCGCGGTGTCGGGTGGGTGCAAGGCTCGGTCATCGTCGATGCGGATGGTTATCCGCTGGCAGGACCGGCCGAGCAGGGTGGTGAGCAGATTCTGCTGGCAACCCTCAACCTTGCCGAGGCGCGAAACAAACGCATCAGTGCACGCAACGATTTGCACCGGGATCGGCGGCAGGGGTTGTATGGGGGCGTCGAGGGATGAAGCGCTAGATCGCCGCTGTTTCTGTCACCGGGTGCGGTGGCAGGGAAGGGGCGACTGTTGGACGATTCTCAAAAGGGATTGATTGAGATTTTTGCTCCTGCGCGTTCCTTGGTCCTGATATTCGGTTGTTGACACCCGGGCTGACAGTACTAACCTATAGCTGTGGGAATATTTCCCACAAGAGATGCTGACTGGCTCTGAAGGACCGTGCGGAAACCGCAGTTGCTCGTTGTTGCTGCATATTCATGGCCGCGCCGGTTGGCTAGCCGCTCCAATGGGCGGCCGGGAACTCATTGGATATTGCGTTCGATACGGAGATGACTTCGCAACTCCAAGTGGAGGTGCATCATGCTGCTCAAGAAATGTTTATTGGCTCTGGCAATCGGCGGAGTCCTGTCGGCATCGACTGTTCTGGTGCCTGATTACATCAATAGTTTCTCCAGCGTGTATGCCAAAGATGGCGGCAGCGGCGGTGGTGGAGGAGGCCACGGCGGTGGCGGTGGTCACGGTGGAGACGGCGGAGGCGGTCACGGTGGCGGAGGCTCTGGTAATGGAGGCTCCGGCGGCGGTGGTGGTCACGGTGGCGGCAGCGGTGGCGGTGGCTCCGGCAATGGAGGCAATGGAGGTTCCGGAGGCGGTGGTCACGGTGGCGACGGCGGTGGCTCCGGAAGTGGTGGTCACGGCGGCGGCGACCATGGCGCTGGCGGCGATCATGGTGCTGGAGGCCATGACGGTAACGGTCATGCAGGCCCGGGGCGCGGCGATGCTGACCATGGTGGTGTTGCTGGGAACAGAGGCCCAGGCAATGCGCGTGACAACGATGACAACGATGACAACGATGCCGCAGATGCAGCCAGGGACGCTGCCAGAAACGATGCAAATGCAGCCAGAGATGCTGCCAGAAATGATGCAGATGCAGCCCGGGACGCTGCAAAAGCTGCTGCAGATGCAGCTAGAGATGCCGCCAGAGCCGAGGCGGATGCAGCCAGGGATGCTGCAAAAGCTGCTGGCGTAGCGGGCGCAGATGCAACCCGAGACGCTGCCAGGGCGGCTGCCGATGCAGCCAGGGACGCCGCACGGCGAGATGCAGATGCAGCAAGAGATGCTGCAAGGGCTGCTGCCGATGCAGCCAGGGACGCAGCTAAAGTTGACGCGAACGCAGCCCGAGAGGCTGCCAAAGCTGAGGCGAGGGCCGCCAGAGAGGATGTGGCGGACGCCCCAGATGCCCCGGACGCGCCGGATTTCGACGCGGTTGAGGTACAGAACTAGGCCAGCACGTTCCGAACGAACACGGCTGGCATACCCGAAGAAAACGTCCCGAGCGTTTGAGGGACGTATCGGCAATGAGTCGCAAGCCCTGAATAGACGCGGGGTTTGCGACTTTTTTTCGTATGGCGATCAAGAAACGCGCCAGACATACAGCGCATACCACGCCGTAAGGGCAACCCCCATCTCCATTCGTGCCCCTAGCCATCGGTCGGCTTTCTCCTGCGCGGGTTGACCCGGAGTCAGAAAGGACTAACTTACGTCTAGTGGGAAAATTTCCCACGAAAATTATTCTTAAGAAATTTTAAAGCTACGGGGTTGATCCCATGCCGCTCCCGGATTGCAACCTGATTGCGTTGGCTCAGCTCGTGGCAAATCACCTGGAGAATGCACGATGAACACTTACCTGCTTTTCAAGAGAGGGTTACTGGCGCTGGCAATCGGTGGCGTCCTTTCGGCTTCCATTGTTTTAGTACCAGATTCCATTTCCCATGACTCGAGTGCCTATGCCAAAGATGGTGGCGGTGGCGGTGGCGGTGGCGGTGGTGGTGGTGGTGGTGGTGGTGGTGGTGGTGGTGGTGGTGGTGGTGGTGGTGGTGGTGGTGGTGGCGGCGGTGGCGGTGGCGGCAACAGCGGTGGCGGTAATGGTGGCGGTGGAAACAGCGGCGGTAATGGCGGCAACAGTGGCCACAGCGGCAGCGACCATGGGAACGGGAATGGGAATTCAGGCCATGCCAGTTCCGGAAGCTCGAACTCCGGTCGCGGTGGTACCCACGCAGAAGCGGGTGACGACCACGGCAACCACGCCCGCGGCGAGCCCGGTGACGATCATGGCGTTCATGTTGGCGGTGAACCCGGTGACGACCACGGCGTCCACGTAGGCGGCGAGCCTGGTGACGATCGTGGCGTCCACGCAGGCGGCGAGCCTGGTGACGACAATGGCAACCATGTTGGTGACGAACCCGGTGACGACAACAGCCGTATCTGACGCGGCTTGACGACCTCATACAAGACCCAGGGGGCCGGTTTTGTATGAGGTATGGCAAAAAATACGCGCTTGTGTTCATGGGATTATTTCCCACGCAGCTATACTGGGGTTAACTGTCTAGGAATGCGCTGAATGCAATCGTCTACCCTGCCCATGTCCCTTCTAAAAGCCCTGCGGCATGTCATGCGGCCGCTGGTTCGTTTGATGCTGCGCAAAGGCGTCACCTACCTGGTGTTCGCCGACCTGCTCAAAGAGGTTTTTGTCGATGTCGCGGACCGTGAGTTCCGTCTGGACGACAAGGCTCCAACCGACAGCCGTATCAGTCTGCTCACCGGTGTGCACCGCAAGGATGTACGGCGCTTGCGCAACACCAGCGACCCCGCTTCCTCCACGCTTCCGGCAAACGTCACCTTCGGTGCGCAACTGGTCAACGCCTGGTCCAGCGCGCCCTTTTGTGACAACGCGGGACAGCCACTGCCTCTGCCTCGATTGGCCAGTGTCGGTGGCGACCGCTCCTTCGATGCCTTGGTGGCGATGGTAAGCACGGACATCAGGGCGCGGGTGGTGTTGGACGAGTGGCTGCGCCTGGGCGTCGTACGTCTTGACGAACAAGAGTGCGTGCACCTCGAAGTCCAGGCCTTTGTGCCGCAAAAAGGCTTCGATGAGAAAACAGCGTACCTGGGGCATAACTTGCACGATCATGCCTGCGCCGCGGTACACAACCTGAGCAGCGAAGGTCCGGCCTTTTTTGAACGCAGCGTTCACTATGACGCACTGGCCCCGACGAGCGTCGAGGCGTTGCGCGAGGCCGTTGCCAGCGAGGGAATGCAGGCCCTGTTGAGCTTCAACCGACTTGCCGCCGAGCTGGAATTCCAGGACCTGCCCAGCCCTGAACCGCGCCAGCGCATCACGGTCGGCTTGTACTTCTACACTGAAGCTTCTGATCCCAATCCGCCAACAGCCCCTAAACCATGACCGTCCATGTGCGCCTGACTCGTGCAATCGCCCTCGTTCTGGGCCTCGGGCTTCCCATTGTGTTGCAAGCCGCCCCAGCCTGTGTCAGTCAGAATGATGCCGGCATAAGTGAAGTGCCGATCATCAATGCCCCGGGTGGCACCGGCGGCACGGGCGCAGCACCTGGCGGCATGGGTGGCACCGGCATCAGCACCGACAACGGTGGGGTCGGTGGTACCGGCGCACCGCTGAAAAAGCACCCTGGCGGCATTGGCGGCACCGGTGCCGTTGCAGGCGGTGTGGGTGGCACGGGCATCAGCAACGACAACGGCGGCATCGGTGGCACCGGCATTGTCGGCACCATCACCGGGTTCGCCTCGATTTGTGTCAATGGCGTGGAAGTGCACTTCACCCAAAAAGTTCCGATCAGCGAGAACGGCGTTGCCGCCTCCAGTACCCACCTGGCGGTAGGCCAAGTGGTTGCCGTGGAAGCATTCAATTCCCGGCGTGGCCTGGAAGCCGGGCGCATTTCCATCTTGCACGTCTACGAAGGCCCCTTGACCGCTCTGCCACGCGATTCCATGCCCATGCGTGTCATGGGGCAACCGGTACGCCTGGCCAACGGTGCTCAAGTCGCTGCTGGTCTGCGTCCGGGTGATCCGGTACGGGTCAGTGGGCTGCGCGATGCTCGCGGCGAAGTAGTGGCCAGCCGCATCGACCGAGCGCCCGGCCTCAAGGAGGCCAGTGCTATCGGCTCGGTGGATCGCAGCGGCTATCTCGAGGGGCTCAAACTCGGCAATCAACCGCGCCCGGCACAGGAAATGCTGGTACGCGGCCAGTGGACCGGCCGCGAGTTGGACGTCACCCAAAGCCGTCCCGACCCGAGCCTGCCCTTCAATGGCAGGGCACGCAATGCGGTGATCGAGGGCCTGGTACAGGGCCGACAGGACCGCCAATTGATGGTCGGTGGCTTTAAGGTGACGCTGGCGAACGACACCGTGTTTGTCGGTGTGCAGCCTTCGGGGCTGGCGCTGGATCGACGCGTGCGGGTCAGCGGCGTGTTCACCGGCGCGCGGGAGGTGCAGGCAACGCGCATCGAATTGCCCCGCGAGCGCGCCGATTCGCCGGCCAGCAACCGGCACGGACCTCCCGGCACCAGCGAGCAGAGCACGGACGATTCAAGTGGTTCGAGCAACTCGAGCGGCTCCGGTAACTCTGGCAACTCTGGCGGTTCGGGGAATTCAGGGAGTTCAGGCAGTGACAGGAGCGGGCGCTCCGAGAGCGAGGGCAGCGTTGTCGACGATACTCGCCACGGGGGCAATGACAGTCATGGCGGTGGCGAGAAGACAGAGCGCGTGGACGTGGACAAGTCCGGTAAGTCAGAGCGTATCGAGAAGGTCGAGCAATCCGGCAAAGTCGAGAAGGTGGAGAGGGTAGAGAAGGTCGATAAAGTCGAAAAGGTCGAGCGTCCGGAGAAAGTCGAGAAAATTGATCGGCCAGAAAAAGTCGAGAAGGTAGAGAAAGTCGAGAAGGTAGAGAGGGTCGAGAAAGTCGAAAAGGTAGAGAAAGTAGAGAAGGTTGAAAAAGTCGATCACTCTGGCAAATCGGGTTAAACCGTGCAGGCATGATGCACTATTGTCATAAGTAACTAGGCTGGGTAAGTCACGCAACTCAGCATGCGTGTGAACTTCGATGACGGAACACACGAGGTGAACATGGGCCCCAAGCGCATCCTGCTCGTCGGCTTGCTTGCCTGCCTGGCCATGCCAGTCCTGGCCGATACCTTCACGACCTCAATCGGAACCGACTACTCTCGAGGCGACTACGGTACCGGTACCACTTCTGAAACCTGGTATGTCCCGCTGGTGGGCAAATACGAAACCGGTCCCATGACCTACAAGCTCACGGTGCCCTGGCTGCGCATCACCAATCCTTCGGTCGGCCCTGATGGCGACCCGCTGCCCGGCGGTTGCGGCAAAGTGGAAAGCGGTCTGGGCGACACCGTTGCCGGTGCAAGCTATGCCGCGATTGATGGCAGCGTTGGCGGGTTGTTCGTGGACTTGATCGGCAAGGTCAAGCTACCCACGGCCGACGAAGACAAGTGCCTGGGCACCGGCAAAACCGACTATTCCGCTCAGGTCGATGTCGCCAAAGCCTTCGGTGCTGTGACCGGGTTTGCCACCCTGGGCTGGAAAAAATACGGCGACCCGTCGGACACCAACTTCGATAACCCGATATTCGCCGGCCTGGGCTTCGCCATGCCCGTGTTCGTGCGCACCACGGCGGGCGTGTCCTACGACTGGCGGCAAAAGGTCGTTTCCACGGGCGACCAGATCAAGGAACTCACTCTTTTTCTCACGCACAAGCTCAATCAGAACTGGAAGATTCAGTTGTATGCCGTCAAGGGTTTTTCCGACGCCAGCCCGGATGGCGAGGCTGGACTGTTGTTCAGCCACACCTACTGATTCCCCACGGGTCCAGGCGCAGCGGTGGGCTTAGGCAGCGCCAGTGAGGCTCATCAGATCGTCTGATCCGCATACTGTGGACTGCTATACTTTTTTCAGATTGCATGAAGTGTGCGACGTTCCTCGCGGTACATCGACTGCAAATCTCAGTTAGCGGCTGCCGGACAGAGGAGGTCTACAGCAAACTCGAGATGGGAGGTGTGACATGAATCGGCACTATTACATCAGTGACAATCTCAACGATCTTGAAACTGTTGAAAATGAACTGGAAGCCAGCGGCATTAATTCCGAACAAATTCATGTGCTCAGTGAAGAAGTTGCTGAAGTTGAAGAGCATCACCTCCACGAAGTTAATTCGTTAATGAAACAAGATACGGTTCACTCTGGAGAGATTGGTGCGGTGGTCGGAGTGCCTCTCGCGCTGCTGATCCTGGGTGGCGCCTATTGGATGGGGTGGACCGAATCCGCCGCCGGCTGGGTGCCGTTTATCTTCCTTGCCATTGTTGTATTTGGCTTTTGCATCTGGGAAGGCGGATTGTTTGGTATCCAGGTGCCGAACGCTCACTTCCGCAGCTTTAAACAGATAGTTGAGGAGGGCAAACATGTCTTCTTCGTTGATGTCGAACCGCATCAGGAATCGGTTCTGGACCGGGTAATCGAGCATCATCCAACGCTGATGGTCGCCGGCATGGGAGCGGCAGCCCCCCACTGGACAGTGGCCTGGCAGCACAAATGGCATCAGTTCAAGCGAGTAATATCGGGTTAGCTCCCGCAGACTCCGGGCCATCCGAAAGCTATTTCCGAAAGCCATTTATTGGCCGAAGGATATGACCCGGCTGAGGAAAACATAGTCTGCCTCGCTGGCCATCAGCCCGACGAGCACCAGTAAACACAACGGTGGCACCAATATCGCGTAGACCATGGCCAGCCGCTCCCAAGCCATATGCATGAAGATGGAGACAATTAAACCCGCCTTCAACAACATGAACGTGATAATCAGGGACCACCGAAGGTAACCATGGAAGTGGAAATAGTCGACAAGGTACGACAGCGTGCTGAGGACGAATAACAGCCCCCAGATCTTAAGGTACAAACTGATTGGATGTTGCTGACCCTGAGCATGTGCCATCACCCGTGCTCCTCTACCATAAATAGAAGAAAGCAAAAATAAATACCCACACCAAATCCACGAAGTGCCAGTAAAGCCCGGCTATCTCGACATTCTGATAGTTTCCGGAGCGCTCATAATCTCCCCGAAATACTTTCAGCGCGACAATGCTGAGGTAGATGGCGCCGATCGATACATGCAGTCCGTGAAAACCGGTAATCATGAAAAAGCTGGCACCAAATTGCGCCGCCCCCATGGGATTCCCCCACGGACGCACGCCTTCTGCGATGAGCTTGCTCCATTCAAATGCCTGCATGCCGACGAACGTCACACCCAAGGCTGCAGTCGTCAGCATCAGGGCCGTGGTTTTCGCGCGATCACGGCGATAGGCGAAATTGACGGCCATAGCCATGGTGCCGCTGCTACTGATCAGTACAAAGGTCATGATGGCGATCAGAATAAGCGGGATTTCTCTACCGCCGATCGTCAATGCGAACACTTCACTGGGGTTCGGCCAGGCGGTGGTGATGGTCATGCGTACCGACATGTAGCCGGTCAGGAAACAGGTGAATATAAACGTATCGCTGAGCAGGAATATCCACATCATCGCCTTGCCCCAGGGCACCTGCTTAAAGGCCTCTCTATCCGAGGACCAGTCGCTGGCGATGCTCTGCCATCCCGGTGCAGGCGGCGAGCCTGGTGGATTGGAAGAACTGGATTCGACTGGGGCTTGTGGGTGCGATGCCATGGCTTTTCACCTCAGGCCGCAGAATCTGGCGATGGCGTCATAGGTTTGAGGCGTGCTGGCCAGCAGTGCGAATAGCACGAACCAAAGACCCAGTAAGTAATGCCAATAGATGGCACAGAGCTCTACGCTGGCGCTCAGTTGCGCCAATGGCACATGACGCAGGAATTTAGCAACGATCCAGCACCAGGCGATCAGCCCGCCCAGCAGGTGGAGCCCATGCAGGCCGGTCAACAGGTAGAAGAAACTGTTGGCCGGGTTGCTGGCGACAAAGTAGCCCCAGGCGACAAACTGTTGCCAGACCCAGAGTTGCCCGGCCAGAAAGGCCATTGCAAAGACGCCCCCCAATGTAAAACCAATGACAGTAGCGTTCAGTCGAGCCTGTCGGACGGTCATGCGTGACCACTGCAGTGCGATGCAACTCAACACCAGAAAAGCCGAATTCAGCCAGAGTGGACGGAGATTGCCTAACGGCGCCAAAGGCTCTGTCAGGGGGAGCCAGTCGGCCATTTGCGAACGGGCAATAAAGGCGATCAGGAAGAGAAAGAATAACGAACTCACCACCACCAGAAACAAGCGCAGGCCGACTCTTGCGGTTTGCCTTCTGTCGGCGCCCTCGGTGGCGTGAATACCTTCAGGGCCGCGACTCCAACTGCCGCCTGGGTCAGAGCGGTCGGCGTTTCTCAATAGCAGCCTGTTCATGTCTTGGCGTCCGCTATTTTAGTTCCGGCACCGAGTTGTCGCATGTGCTCCAGCTCCTCAGCGGAAACCGTTTGCGGAACGAAGTCCTGCTCTATCCCCGGCACACTGTAGTCATAGGCCCAGCGATGCACGACCGGCAACTTCTCTCCCCAGTTACCGTGTTTCGGCGGGGTGTCCGGCGTTTGCCATTCCAGGCTGGCCGCGCCCCAGGGATTACTGCCTGCGGGCTTACCCTTGAACACACTCCAGGCCATGTTGAACAAGAACAGCAGTTGGGAAACCCCGACAGTCAGTGCGACCACCGTAATGAAGGCATTCAATTCTTGCGCGGACTGCGGGATGAACGCGTAGTTTTCATAGGCGTAGTAGCGGCGCGGCATGCCCTGGAAACCCAAGTAGTGCATGGGGAAGAAGATGGCGTAGGTGCCCAGAAAGGTAATCCAGAAATGCAACTTGCCCAGGGTGTCGTTCCACATGCGCCCGGTGACTTTCGGGAACCAGTGATAAATGCCGCCGAACACCACCAGTACCGGCGCAACCCCCATGACCATATGAAAATGGGCTACGACGAAATAGGTGTCCGAGAGCGGTATATCCACGATCACATTGCCCAGAAACAACCCGGTCAGACCGCCGACCAGGAAGGTGACGATAAAGGCCAGGGCAAACAGCATCGGCACGGTCAGGTGAATGTCGCCCTGCCACAGGGTCAGTATCCAGTTATAGACTTTCAGCGCGGTCGGCACCGCGATGATCAAGGTGCTGATGGCGAAAAAAAAGCCAAAGTACGGGTTCATTCCGCTGACATACATATGGTGCGCCCAGACCACAAAACTGAGCACGCCAATTGCAATAATGGCCCACACCATCATTCGGTAGCCGAAGATGTTTTTACGCGCATGCGTGCTGATCAAGTCGGAGACCAGGCCAAATGCCGGGAGAGCAACGATGTAGACCTCCGGGTGGCCGAAGAACCAGAACAGGTGCTGGAATAATATCGGGCTGCCACCTTGGTGATTGAGCTGCTGCCCCAGAGAGATCATCGCCGGCATAAAGAAGCTGGTGCCCAACAGCTTGTCAAACAGCATCATGACCGCACTGACAAACAATGCCGGGAAGGCCAGCAAGGCCATGATCGAGGCCATGAAGATGCCCCATACCGAGAGTGGCATGCGGAACAATGTCATACCGTGCGTGCGCGCCTGCAACACCGTGGTGACGTAGTTCAACCCGCCCATGGTGGCCGCGACAATAAAAATAGCCAGTGAGATGAACATCAGGACAATGCCCCACTCGACCCCCGGTGTCCCCTGGCTAATGGACTGTGGCGGATAGAGCGTCCAGCCCGAACCAGTGGGGCCGCCAGGGACAAAAAAACTGCTGAGCAACACCAATACCGCCACCAGGTAAAACCAGTAGCTGAGCATATTCACGTAGGGGAAGACCATGTCGCGGGCGCCTACCATCAGCGGGATCAGATAGTTGCCGAAGCCACCCAGAAACAAGGCCGTCAGCAAGTAGATAACCATGATCATGCCGTGCATGGTCATCGCCTGATAGTAAGTACTGGCGTCCATGAACGACAAACTACCGGGGAAGCCTATCTGCATGCGCATCAAGTCGGACAACACCAAAGCGATAAGACCCACGAACAGAGCCGTCAAGGAGTATTGAATGGCTATGACCTTGTGGTCCTGACTCCAGATGTATTTGGTCAGGAAACTTTTGGGTTCGTGCAGTACTTCTGTTTCGGCATGCTCCGCATAGGCCATCACGTCATCCTCCTGCTGAAGTTTCAGTGTGTTTCTGGCTCCTTACGGCTGCTTTCCTGGCTCCGCTTTGCTCGTATCAGTTTCGGTGTTCGCTTTGGATTTGATAAAGGCGATCAGTGCGTTCAAGTCCTTATCACTCGGAGCAAAGGCCGGCATGACGGCTGCAAAGCCTTTGACGATTTTTGCGTTGGGATGAAGAACCGACTCTTTTAGATAGCCCTCATCGACCTTTACACTCGTATCGTCGGCGAGGGTTTCTGTCTTGCCATACAGGCCCAGCCAACTGGGGCCCACGCCCTTGTTGCCATCAACGCTGTGGCAGGCCAGGCAGCCAAGCGACCCGGCCAGCCGCTGACCCTGAGCCGCCAGGTCTTCACCTGGGGCCGATGCTTCGCCGGTCGAAGGTTCATCGCCTTGCTGCGCAGCACCCAGTGACTTGATCAGGGCGATGACAGCACCCAGTTCATCGTCATTGAGAGTATAGGCCACCATCACCGGCGGGTAGCCCTGTACCAGTCGGGCCTTCGGATCGAGAATCGACTCTTTCAGGTAGGCCTCGTCGACTTGCACACGGGTGCCATCGGCGAGTTGTTCAGTGCGGCCGTACAGCCCCTTCCATCCCGGGCCGAGACTGGCAGTACCATCCTGGCTATGGCAGGCCTTGCAGCCATGTTGTTCGACCAACTGGCGGCCTTTTTCCAGCACGCTGTCCCGACTCGGCTTAGCAGCGGTCGTTAATGTCTGCGCAAAAGTCGGTTGGCCTTTTAGCCATTGATCGAAGACGTCCTGTTCTACCACGATCATATGACCGCGCATGTTGTAATGCCCTACGCCACAATACTCAGCGCAAAGGACTTCATAGTTCCCGGTTTTAGTTGGCGTAAACCAAAAGTACGACACCATGCCGGGCACCATGTCCATCTTGCTGCGAATTTGCGGTACATAGAAATCGTGCAGCACATCTTTTGAGCGCAGTAAAACTTTCACCGGCTTGTCGAGTGGAAGGTGAACTTCATTGTTTATTACAAGCACATCGTCCTGCCCTGCAGGATCCTTGGGGTCAAGGCCAAAGGGATTGGCGGAATCAATAAACCTGACATCCGATTTGCCCAGCTTTGCGTCTTGGCCGGGGAAACGAAAGGCCCACTGCCACTGCTGGGCGACCACTTCAAGTTCGTAAGCATTTTTCGGCACCCGGATGAAATCGTTGTAAACAACCAGACCTGGCGCCAACATCGCGGCAATACCTACGGAAGTAACGATGATTAACCATAATTCCAGTTTTTTACTTTCTGGCTGGTAGGCCGCCCTGGCACCCTCCTTGTGACGAAAGCGCATCACCGCTACAGCCATGAATACCGTGATGGCAATGAAAAATATCCCGCAAATAATCAGGGTGATGAACAGGGTGGTGTCTATGGAGCCCCAGTTGGAAGCTGCCGGTGTCGCCTGCCAGGGCGCTAGTATGTCGAATAGCACTGACGCAATAACGATTAGTATCAGGACAATTGCTATTGCCATTTCCTCTTCATCCTATTCCTGTTGTTCATTGGTTATGCAAAAGCATCGCCACTGACATCCAAGCAGGGCAGACAACTACCACCCGTCCGGGTGGCAAAGTCAGTAAGAAGTATAGAACCATCGGGTTGTACCGTGAGGCTGGCAAGCGAGGCCCGGCGACCAGCTATACTGAATTTCTGATGACGGACGGCAGGGTTCGGCCAGAAGCGGCGCCAAAAAAGACGAACTCTGCCCTTGTCCAGTTATCCAACGTAAGTGATGGCATTGAGCAGGGACGATAGCTACAGAGTCCAGCAATCCACATGGGAGGTTTCGTCATGAGTGCCCTGACGATCGAAGGCTGGTGCAAAACCAGCGGCGCCCAAAAGTCCACCCCGATGGGGGAAGTCCATTTCTACGTCGACGGACCTCTCCATCTCCGTCTGGAAGAGGCCGAAGAGCGCTTGCAGAAGACCCAAGAGCCTGAAGCCATGGTCGATGTCGATATGAGCTCGATGGAGTTAAGAATGCCCGAGGGATACGCCCCCTTGTCCGACTGCCAGATGCGTGTCTATCTGCAGCACAAACGCGGACAGTTCCATATGGTCGGGCACCGAGCGAGCGATGGCAGCTTGATCTATACCAACGCGGTTTTGATTGATCAGCTGATTGAGTAGTGGCTACGTGATGCTCGGCATCGGTCTTTCTCTTCGGGGGGAGGGCGGTGCCGAGTGTGACCGTATAGACCTTCAGTCGTAAGGAATACAACCGGGCGGCGCATGATCCGAGTCGAGCCGATTGTCGACTCGCGCAAAGACGTGCGCTCATCCCCGGCGCGCTATCGACCCCCCGGTTTAGCGGGGTCGCCCACAGGTCATATTTCATCGATAAACGGTTTTACAACTCACCGATTGATTGATCCAGGTTACTGCACGGCCGAATAAGTATTGACCTGACTGTTTCGTACCAACAGACTTTTCTTCTTTTGTGTATTTCTTAAGGTCTGTCTGATGCGTAAATCATTCTCCATCGTTGCAATTAGCCTTCTTGTATCGCAGTACTCCCTCGCCGGCGAAACTACCAACACGGCTATCGGTGGCGGTGTCGGCGGCGCCCTTGGAAGCGTGGTCGGTCAGGCCATGGGCGGTAGCACGGGCGCCGCGATCGGAGCGGGAGTAGGTGGCGCGGCTGGGGGCGCAATGACGGCGAAGAGCGGCAAGAAGACTGAATCAGCTATTGGTGGGGGGCTCGGGGCAGCGGGTGGCCAGGTGATTGGCAACAGCGTCGGTGGCTCAACCGGTGGCCTGATCGGCGCTGGACTGGGCGGTGCTGCAGGGGGGGCTGTCGGCAACAATATGGCCGATGACAACGACCAACACAGTTCTGACTACAAGCATAAGAATAAAAATAAGGATAAACATAAACACAAGCATGGCGATTGATCGCGGGTGCAGAGTCAGAACTAGTGGAAACTTTGTTTCAACCAGGGGGGCGGGCATAACCTTCCCCCTAGGGGCGTCTTTTAGGCCGTGGAGTGGTGGTCTTCAACGAATCGGGCTGTAATCACGGGGAGTTTGCGTAAAACGCGGCATGTCCACATACGCGACGCCACCCCCGGTTTCGGCGTGAGTCCCCCCCCACTAATGAGCGCCATTCCCCGGCAGCATTCGCGTCTCCATCAACACACTATTTCAGCCAGTGGCCAATGTGTGCGGGGCGTTCAGTTCATCGCACATGTTTGCCGCAGTGCTGGCAAAGTAATTGCTACGTCAGCTTATCCCATCCACCAAAGGCGCAGAGTCGGGAAGCTTTGGAGCTGAAAGTACCCCCGTTGAGTGATTACATATAACCATCGGTTTGCGTCATAAAATTCCCCTGGCTACTCAATAGAAGTGCCGCAGTCATCCTCTGCAACCGTCTAGGGGGAATTCTTATGAATCACTCTAAACGTACGTGTACACCGGCAGCGTTGCGCTGGTTATCGGCCTTGATGGTTCTATGGGTAATGTGCGCCGGCTCTTGCACGGCCTCGTTCAATGTCTCGGCTGGCGTCAAGCTGGCCCTTGTCGGCTTGAGTATTTCGCTCACGATATTGTTCATACTGTTTTTCCTGGTGATCAAACCTTTCGTTCGCCGTTTTTTGTGCTTTCTGGCTTGCCTGCTTACGGTCACTCTGGTCGTGGCCGATGAACCTCAGGGCAATGACACTCAAGCCAATGAGAAGTGGCTGGAGCCGGAACGCTCCAAGCTCATGCATGTGAATGGTGGGATGCCGTTCTTTCCGCACCGGGCCAATACCACTGGCAACCTGGTTTTGAATGTTAAGGACTTCGACAATGCCCAGGTATGTGGCGCTTGCCATACGGAGATTTACAAGCAGTGGCGCTCCTCGATGATGTCCCAAGCCTGGGATGAGCCCATCTATCGCGCCTTGCTCAAGCGTGCGAGTTCGGCCACCGACGGGAAGGTCGATAACTTCTGCACCGGCTGCCATACCCCGATTGGTCTCACGACCGGTCAGATCACTTCGGAAATCAACCGCTCATCGATTGAAGACAGCACCCAACATCATCCAATGCCCGGGGTCGATTGCGAGACCTGTCACAACATCAGTGCCCGCACGGGCCTCGATAACGGCGCTTATGTCTTGAGCCCTCGAGYGCACGGTAAACCCACCAAGTTCGGCCCGCGTAAAGATGCCGTTTCGCCTTATCACGACACCGTGTATTCCGCTCTGCACACGCGCTCGGACTTTTGCGGCACTTGTCACAACGTCACGCACCCGTTCAGCAGTGTGGCGGTCGAGCGAACCTATGACGAATGGCAGGAGAGTGCCTACAGCCTTAACGATGTAACCTGCCAGAGTTGCCATATGCAGGGTTTTGCGGGTAAGGCCGCGATCATGGGGCCGGACCGCGAGCAAGTCGCCTCGCATTGGTTCAGCGGAGCCAACGCCATGATGCTCAAGCACCTCGGTCAGGACGAGGGTGCGCAACGCGCGCGCGACATGCTCGTGCGTGCGGCGCAAATACAATTCCAGCAACTGCCGGCAACTGTCATTCCCGGGCAATACACCTCGGTTGCGGTCAAAGTTGCGAATGTCGGCGCAGGGCACAAGCTACCGACCGGCTTTCCAGAGGGACGGGAGATGTGGATTGATTTCCGGGTACTGGATGCCAGTGGTCGCGAGCTCTATCGGCTGGGTTCGATCAAGGACGGCAAGACCGAGGACAACACCCGAAACTTCAAAGTGCACATTGGCGACAAGGACGGCAATCCGTTGGACGTCGAAGTCTGGAATGCCACGCAAATTCTCTCGGACAACCGCATTCTGCCCAAGGGCTACGATATTGGGGAGTTCTCCTTCCTGGTGCCGGCCGACGCCGTCGGGCCGATCACCGTGACTGCCGAACTGAACTACTGGCCGTTTTCGCAGAAGCTGGCCGACTACCTGCTCGGCAAGGATCAGTTGCAGGTGGAAATTACCCAGATGGCCAAGGTCACGCAGAGCGTTCCTCTCTCGACCAGCCTGCCAGTCGCCAAGGCGGACACTGCGCACTTTTAGCTGCACAGTGTCGAGGTCCAGCGGGGGCTGATCTCTATATACGCCTTGCCGAAGGAGAGGGACGTTAGAGGAGGGTTCGTTGCACAGCAATCGACGCATGGCAAACGGTCGCGGACGTTATGAAGCCTTGACGATCTGCGGCGGGCTCCACGTTCCTTTGCCAGGCGGCAAGATGGAAGGCGCCTGCGTCTTCGGCCAATAGAGACGCATCACCAGGTAGATCCGATCATTCGGTGCGGGCAGCCAGTTGCTTTCCTTGTCCACGCCGGGTGAGTTTTTCTGCAGGTAGAGCGTTAGTGAGCCGTCCGCATTCTTCTTCATACCGGGCAACATTGGTGAGTTG
This sequence comes from Pseudomonas sp. P1_F1_2, assembly GCF_056405815.1. NCBI lineage: Bacteria > Pseudomonadati > Pseudomonadota > Gammaproteobacteria > Pseudomonadales > Pseudomonadaceae > Pseudomonas > Pseudomonas sp. P1_F1_2. The sequence continues at coordinate 102,083 of NZ_JBFUBK010000001.1, forward strand.
ATGAGGTAGCGATTGATCGGGTTTTCGATCAGCAATTGCGTCTTGCCGTCGTACATCGTCACTGACCAGAAGGCATTAACCGGTGGAAGTTGTCCGGCAGCAAAGGTGATCGTGTAGTTGTGCTTGCTGCCGTCGAGCGGTTCGCCATTTGGCAAGGTATTGGCCAGCGAGTACGTGGCCTCATCGGCATCGTTGGCGTATATGCCTGCTTGCGCAACAGCAGCACGGTTGAGCCAGTCGCCATTGTAGAAGGCGTTGTCGCCGCCGGCACCGACAACGTTCCAGCCATTAATCCTGGTGCCCAGATTTTTAATCCCTTCCTCAACCTTTGCATACCCAGCCTGCAGGCCTTGAACCACCGCGGTTTTCTGTTCGGCGGACAGGTTCTGGAAGTTGAAGTCCTTGCCGACGCCGATTCGGGCAAGTTTCTCGCGGATCGCTACTTCGTCCGGTGTGGCCGGGTCGAACTGCAAGGCAAAGCCCAGATACTTGAAGAAGTCAGTCTTCACCAGGTCTTTATCGATCTTCGGGAAATCAATCGCGGGTGCTGCAGGTGGCGCGGGCTGCTGGAGATAAGCGGAAAGCGGCTGCACCATCACTGTCTGTCGGTATCATCGCCTGCGTCCTACGCTTTGACGTGTTCAAAGAACAGTGAGAAATCACTATGATTCCCGGTCGCAAAGGGCAGCATCCGATCCAGGGAGGACACACCCTGCACCGATACGCTGCCTAAATACGACTAGAAGTAACCTGCGTCATGACTGACGCGATTCACCGTTCGCACCGCTAAAATTTTCGAATGTTACGCCGATGCGCGAGAACACCTGCCACACGAAGAGCAGCACACTGAAACCGATGAGAATTGATGCGAACGCAATCAATGGCTCGACTGAGGGGAAGCCCTTGATACGCAGTGTCAGTGCGCCGAGCATCACCGGTACGCCAACGTTGTACGTCCAGAACTGTGCGCTAGCGATGCGTCCTTCAGTGATTGACGGGTGCAACGTGCCGAACAGCCCGAACAGTGCCATCGACATCCACCCCAACAGATTGATATGGGCATGTACCGCGAAGAGTGAATGGTCGCCGGAAGCGCCCATCGTCACGCCCAGCGCCACGCCACTGGCAAAGTAGAGGGCCGCGAGCCGAAACCAGGTCCGTGAACGGGGATTGTGATTCATGGCATTCACCTCATGCGCCCTGAGGCGCGCTCAGTTGCTGAAAAAACGATGTGGAATCGTTATGCCCGGCGCGCCGATTGTGCTTCGCAAAGCGCCATTGGCATATCCTGCGTTGCGTGTCTATTATGAGACTTAAGTCTCATTACAAGACGGAGTATCATTTATTCCATGCCGACCTCGAAGTCAAGCCCGCCTGTCCGTGATACTGATACGCAAGGCCGCGCCAACCAGCGGCAACGCACGCGTCAAGCGCTGATCGATGCCGCCATCGCCTTACGCGACGAGGGCCACAACCCGACTGTCGCGCAAGTCGCCGAGCGCGCGATGGTGTCGCGGGCCACGGCGTATCGTTACTTTCCCTCGCCTGAGGCGTTGATCAGCGAGACGGCGGCCGATCGCGACATGACGCCGCTGGAGAACCTCTGGCGGCCGGGAGACGATCCGGTAAAGGGCATCGGCCTGGCGGCGAACGCGTTGAACACACTGCTGCTCGACGACGAGATTGGCCTGCACGTGATGGAACGCTCGTTCATGACGGTGTGGCTCGAAACGGAACCCCACGAACCCTTGCGGCCGGGACGACGCATGAGCTACATCGAGCCGATTGTCGACTCGCTGAAAGACGTGCTCTCACCCCGCGCACGCAAGCGACTGAAACAGGCACTGTCGATCGTGATCGGCACCGAAGCGTTGATCGCCGTGCGCGATATCGGTGGCGCGAGCATCGAAGAATCGCTCGACACCTGCGTTTGGGCCGCTCGAGCGCTCGTCCGCCAGGCGCTGGCGGAGGATGAGCCGGCGCGGCAAAAGCGCAAGGCTGTGTCCGCAATATTGCGAAAGTGAACCCGCATTTCACTGGGGGCGCACTCGAGTAGCCCGTCGACGCAAGTCCAGGCGGGGCCGGTGCTGCCGCTGTATGTGCCTGATCGAAGAAGAGCGACGGTTGGTCGAATGAATGATGAATCCGGGTGAATGAGACTGTCTGTTTTTTGATGGGCGTAGCGGCCTTTTAAAACAATGGGTTGGGGTACAGAGGTTCAGAATCCCCACGTCGTGATTGCTTACTGACGATCGAAATTTATCCGACCTAAGTCTGATTTCTTGACGCCCGGAGCCTTGGACACTCGACGGATAACCAGCGGGGTCCCTGGTTCCCTGCTATTAATCAATGAGTGTTCGAGTGCTAATCCTTTCGGGAGCGCGTTATGAGTCCATCCATTCGCATCGGCATTGCCGACGATCATCCTTTGTTGCGTGAGGGCGTTGCCAATACGTTGAAAAGGCGGGCGGATCTTCAGGTCGTGGAGCAGGGCGCCAATGCGGAGGAAGCCAGGGATATTGCGGTGAGGGTTCGTCCGGACGTGATGTTGATGGACGTCAATATGCCGGGCGATGTTTTCGCCGCGGTACGATTCATTGCCACTGAGCTGCCGGAAGTGAAGGTGCTGATGCTGACCGTTTCGGAATCCGAAGATGACGCCTTTTCGGCACTGGAGGCCGGCGCGCGCGGGTATGTGTTGAAAGGTGTCAGTGGACCGGAACTGGTCCTGGCGATCAGGTCGGTTGCCAAGGGCGAGTCATACATCACCCCCGAATTCGCCAATAAACTGCTCAATAACATCAAGAAACACAAAGCGGAAAATCAAACGTTTGATCTCACCCCTCGCGAGGAGGAAGTCATTTGTGAAGTTTCAAAGGGGCTGACCAATAGAGAGGTTGCGTCAAAGCTGTCGATCAGCGAAAAAACCGTCAAGCATCACATGGGCTGCGTGATGCAGAAACTGCACGCCCGAAATCGTGTCGAAGCGGTCACGGCCCTACGGCATTACAGGGCGCACGAAGCTGTCGGGCGGCTTCACATCGACGCAGGGAAAACACAAGCGGATGCCGGGAATGGCTCCTGACTAGATCTTGAACTGTGCATTGACCGACGTACCCGAGGCGCAAGAGTCGATGCTGAACAACCCGCCCAGCGATTCAACGCGATAACGCAAACCGGCGAGCCCCAATCGGGTTCTGCCGGATGTCTCGAGCAGCATGGCGTCCTCCGTCATGCCGGGACCCCTGTCCCTGACGCTGATATTCAATACTTCATCAATGTATTGCGCCTGGATGACCTGACCCTCGCCGTTGGCATGACGGTAAGCGTTGTTGAGGGCTTCTTGCACAAAACGGTACAAACAGAGTTTGAGTGGTAGTGACGCGGCCTTCGGTAGTCGCCCCAGGGCTAACGTGACCTTGGTGCCCGTGCGTTGCTCGTGCCGTTGCGCCACCAATTGCAACTCTTCCACCAGGCTCAAATCGTTGATTTCCGGAAGTGCCAGGCCTCGTGATAGTTCGCGGACCTCCCGCAATGCGTCGGTAGCGGCGCCACGAATGGTTTCCATCGACTCCTGATCGACCGCGGAGCAGTTTTCGGCCAAGTCGTCGAGCCGGATCAGAATCAAGGTCAATAACTGCGCCGGCCCATCGTGCAGGTCTGCACCAATGCGCCGCAAGGTGAGTTCGTTGACCCGGGAAAACTCCTGGGTCGCCGTCGCCATCTTGCGCTGGAGTTCGACATTGCTGACGTGTAAACGGGTTTGCTCCTGCAGCCGTAAGTGCAGTGCCACTTGTTGGCGCTGGATAATCTTGTCACCGCGTCGCACGATGAAGAAAAGCAGCGTCAGCATTGCCAGCGTCGCGGCGCCGACAACCTCCCATACCTGCTGTCGGACACGATTGATCTCGCGCTTGAGGCTCTCGGCCTTTTCATAAAACTCGCCCACCGCGATGACTTTCCTGGAGTTTGAATCCCGCAGAGGCGCGTAGATCTCATAGAGCGGCAGGTTGAGCTTGCGTTCGAACTCGTTCTCCTGCTGGCTCAGCTCTTCAAGGTCGGTGACCACTTTGCCTTTGAATGCCTCGGTGATCTCATCCACGGGGAATTGGTGGTTGGTGATGGCTTTATTCGTGCTGTAGACAACTGTGCCATCCGCCCGCCAGATCTTGATCGAAACAATGTGCTGTTTTAGCGCACGACTTTGCGTGAGGCGGTCCAGGGCCTGGACACTTTCAGCCGAGAGGTTGTTGTCCCGGCTCATCTCCTGCACATAGGGCTCCAGAAACGTGTCCATGTACTGAGCAGCGGCTTCTGCCGCGCTATGTACCGCGGCACCTTCTATTCGTAGGCTCACCAAATTGCCGACGAAGAACATGGTCAGTCCCAGGATCACCGCAGCGGCAATGACAAACTGGGTCGAGTGACTCAGATTGCGCGCCTGGACTCTGATTCGTCTGTGCCAGATAGGGGAGGGGGCGCTCAGCGCCTCAGCCTCTTGCGCGATAAACGTCTCGTTTTTGGATTCGACTTTTGCATCGTTTGCCATCGATTGGGTTCCCTGAACATCCTGATAGGTCGATTGGACAACCCTGCAACTCACTGTTTGTAGCCAATTTGTCGCAACAGATTCTTGCGCCACTGAATGTCTTCATCGCCTTCAATGTCATTGGCACAAAAGCCATCCACTACGCCCAGGATTGCTCGCCCTTGTTCCGTCTCAGCGAGAATCACCTCGGTTGGATTGGCTGTTGCACAAAAGATACGGCAGACCTCTGGAACCATTTTGATGGTGTTTAACACGTTCAGCGGATAGAAACCGTCGCCCAGGAAAATGATGAAGCTATGGCCTGCGGCGATGGCTTTCGCATTCTTCTGTGCAAGTTCAATCATTGGGGTATCGGTGCCGGACCATCGCACCAGGCATTTGCCAGAGGCTTCACAAAAGGCCACACCAAACTGGATACCTGGTACAGCATTGACCAGCGCTTCGTGGATGTCCTCGACGGACTTGATGAAGTGCGTCTGACCTAAAATGAAGTTCGTCACTTCCGGTTTATCGATTTTCAACGTGATGAGTTGCATCTCAAACCCCTCCATTCACGAAGTCGTTACCAGCGTCTGGCAACACACCAAGCATAGCTACTCATTTGTTATTGCTCCGGCCACTGACGGTTTCTGGCCGTTTGCTACCTGTTGTGAGGGGTTGCAATCGACCAACGTCAGACGGACTTGTCGTCCTGATGGTCGTGACTGGGCGTTGTTATCGAACCTGGACTTTCGATCGGATCACCCACAACCCCAAAAAAGTCAAAACAGCAAAGCCCCCTCCCATCAAGAAGGTCGCTTGGTAGCCTGCCGTATCCCATAGCGCCCCCGCGATGACACTCGCCATCAGCAAGGCCAGTCCGGTCAACAAATTGAACATGCCAAATGCCGTCCCACGCAGTTCAGCCGGCGCGCAATCGGCGATGAGGGCGGCGAATATCCCCTGGGTAAACCCCATGTGCAGCCCCCATAGAACGACGCCGACGACCAGCCCCGCAATACCCGGCACAAACGCCAGCGTCAAATCGGCAGCCATCAGAAATATCAGACCTATGCCGAGCACCGGCACGCGGCTGACACGATCAGACAATGCCCCGGCGGGATAGGCTGACAGCGAGTACGCCACTGCCATCAGGACCAGTACCGCTGGCGCCCACATCGGCGCCAGCCCAACAGCCTGGCCGCGCAGGATCAGAAAGGCCTCGCTGAATCGCGCCAGGGTGAACACCGAAGCGACACCCACCACCCACCAGTAACCGGCGCCCAGTCGGGCCAGTTCCCGCCGACTCAAGGGCGTACGCACCCGTTGCGGCCCTTGCACTTGTCTGGGCTCATGAACGAACAAAAGCAGCACAGCGACGGCGAGGAAGGCCGGGATGACAGCCACCCAGAACACGGTCTGGAAGTGGTTCGCGGTCAGCCACATCAAACCAATCGCCAGCAACGGCCCCAGGAATGCACCAACGGTATCCAGCGTCTGACGCAGGCCGAAAGCCGCCCCGCGTACCGCGGGTGGTGTGATGTCGGCCACTAATGCATCGCGCGGGGCACCGCGAATCCCTTTGCCGATACGGTCGATAAAGCGAGCCCCGGTCAGCCAGTCCAGCGAGCCCGCCAAAGGAAAGATTGGTTTGGACAGCGCCCCCAGTCCATAACCCAGCGCCGCCAGCAGCTTGCGTTTGCCCAATCGATCACTGAGCGCCCCGGAGAATACCTTGGTGATCGAGGCTGTAGCCTCGGCTATTCCCTCGATGAGACCCACCGCCAGGACGGAGGTACCCAGTACTGTCACCATGTAGAGCGGCAACAATGCATGGATCATCTCTGAGGAGATGTCCATCAGCATCGAGACGAAGCCGAGCGCCCAGATGCCACCAGGCAGGGTGCGCCAGACATTGCCGGTTGACGCCTTCTGGATTGGCGCAGTAGTGGAAGTACCGCCCGACTTGTCAGTGGTTTTCATCATGAGCCTCACACTCCTTTAGCCGCGTCGGCAGGATGCCAGAGGAGGGAGAAAAAAAGCTGAAAGGTTTGTAACGGTCAACTGTGGATGAACGTCCAGAGATCAGTACTCAGTTTGTCGATAGCGGCTTTAAAGTCCTTAGTGGTGATGCGCTGGCTCTCGTTCTCTAGCTGGCTGCCGAATACCTTGCGTACCACTTTGGCCATGGTCTGATTGGTTCTCGCGTCAATGAACTCGGCTTCGAAGTAGATATTCGTGTCTTGATCCCGGTGCCCGGTGGCAGCCTGTGTCGCTCCGACAACGGCTGCGATCGGCATCACTTCATACCACTTCATGCCTTCGTTCGAGGCACTGACGCCCGTGATCGCCGCACGCAGGATCAGGGGGCGTGAGCCGGCCGGTGCAGCGGCCGCGTTAGATACCCTCCGGTATTTCTGGCCCAGCACGATTTTGGCCTTCCTGGACATGTAGTCCTGCAATTCGACCAGCGTCTGCTGATTGACTTGTTCATTGGGCTTCGGCGCGGGGTAAAACTCCAGCGTTCTGAACGCGATGGTGTCATACGCATTCGGGTTCCAGGACGGGCTCACCCAGCGCATTGCCTTCTCACCGGTGGCGGTGGTCACTTCTTCCAGGTTGTTGTAGTTGGACAGGAAGCCGGAGTACTGCTCGCGCTCAGTGACCTGGGAGGTGCAACCGCCAAGTAGCAGGCTGGCCATTGCAACGCCAACAAACAGTTTATGGGCCGGGGTCATAGTGAATTCACTCCTTGGAGCCAGGACTAATTACAGGACTCAGTTACAGCCTTCTCGGTGCGTTTGATTTCCTGCTTGATGTCCGTGGTTATTCGCTGTTCTTTGAGTTGTTGTTCGAGAAAATGCTGACTCCCCAGGTTTTTCAGTTCTGCATCGGTCGCTGCGTCCTTTGCCTCCAATTTTGCGGCGTGTGCGTCTATGACCGCTTCAACCTCCGCGTCATTGTTTGCGGTATCCAACGCGCTGACTAATTCGTCCACCTCAGAACTCTCCGCCTCGGCGTAAGCTTCCATAGACAGCCCCGCAGTCATCGCTCGTGCTCGAGTTTCCAGGGTTTTCATATGCTGCTGTACTGACCTGCACAGGGCCTCCTTTCGCTCGTTCTCGAACGATTTCCACTCCATGAACCTCTGCGTTGTTACACCCATCACCGTGATGATGACGGCGGCCCCAATCAATCCGGCTCTCACGTTTCGCAACCTCAACAAGATTTTGTGAGTGGTTACCTTAAATCTACTCGAGAAATTAAAAAGCGTAGCAGGACGGTGCTAAAAATCGCTTCGAGCCGTTTCTTGGCATGCTGACTGATTCGGGCCGTTTTCTGTCTGTCGCGGAGGGTAGTAAACGACCCATACGGACATTCGTAAGAAGGCGAGACGGCTCATAGCAGGAAAGCCGAAACAAGCAAATCTCGATATAAAAAAGCCGCGTAACGGAGCAACTGGTACACAGCTCCGACGCGGCAAAAAGCTCTGTTTGACCAGAGCGGCGATGACCCCGCAGGGGTTCGGTTTACATGGCCCAGTGCAGCATTGCCAACACCAGTGCGCCAAGGAATACGGTTTCTCCCACCATCAATAGAATGGGTTTGATCCCCACCGAGGCCAGCTCCTTGAGCTGCGTCTTCATGCCCAGTGCGCTGATGGCGATCACCAGGCACCAGCGTGACAGGCTGTTGCCGGCGTCCTGAACCATCTGTGGAATGACCCCGGTGCTGTTGACTGCGGCAAAGATTACAAATCCCACCGCGAACCACGGCAGCAGCGGTGGTCGCTTGCTGCCAGGTTCGACGCCGCGGGCGCGGGTGATCATGGCCGCACACAGAATTACCGGTAGCAGCATCGCCACGCGCATCAGTTTCACGACCGTGGCGCTGTCGCCGGTCTCGTGTGACATGCCGTAGCCGGCGCCAACCACCTGGGCTACATCGTGAATGGTGCCGCCGAGGAAAAAGCCTGCGTGGAGCGGGCTCAGGTTGAAAAACTGGGCAATCATCGGGTAAAGGATCATTGCCATGGTGGACAGCGCCGAAACGCCTATGACTGTGAAGAGCGTCGCCCGCTCTTTCTTCTCATGGCTGGGCAGCGCTGCCGCCAGGGCAAGGGCCGCCGACGCGCCACAAATTGCGGTGGCGCCGCCGGTAAGCAGGCCGAACAAGGTGCTGAAGCCCATGGCGCGAGCCGCGACGATGGACACCAGGATCGTCACCACCACTAGCGTCACCACCATCACAACCGGCTGCCAGCCAAGGGCAACGATCTGCTCCAGGGTGATGCGAATGCCCAGCAACGCAACACCGACCCGGAGGATCTCGCGGGCTGTGAACTCGATGCCCGGCTTGCACACCCCGTCACCGGAAAGGAAATTCATCGCCATGCCCAGTAGAAGTGCGAAGAGCATCACCGGCGCGCCGTAGTGCTCGGAGAGGAATGTGGCCGCAGCGGCGACCATGGCGCTGACGATAAAGCCGGGCATCAGCAATTGGCTGCGTACCCCCAGCGAGGCAATGGTTGCGGAGCTCATGCAAGACTCTCCTGGGGGCAGGGCAGTGGTTGTGTCACGGGCAGTTTGATGGGGGCGTTCATGACATTCTTCCGGCCGGCGTCGCACCTGCGACTGTCGGCATCAGTTTCTGGATATCGCGTTGGTAGTGGCGCTTGCCGTAGCAGAACACGAGGGCTGCTGCGATGCTGATCAGTGGGATCATCTGGAAAGCACGATCAAGGCCAAAGGCGTCAGCCAGCAGGCCCGTGACATAGGGGCCGGGCCCTTGGCCAAGCAGGTTATTGGACAAGGCCAGAATGGCAAAGGCCGTGCCGTGCACTGAAGGGTGGGTCAAGTTGGCGATGGCGGCGCCGGCGGGGCCAAACGTGCCAGTGACCACCAACATGGCCAGAGCGATGACTACCAGTTGTGCCACTCCGGGGGGCAACAGCATGGCCGCTGACAGCAATAGGCTAGTGATCAGGCAGTAGGCGACGGCCAGGGAAATCTTGCGCTCGGGAGCTTTGCGGCACAGGCGGTCGCTGAGGATGCCGCAGAGGATCATGCCGGCGCCACCCGCCAGGATCAGGGCGGCGGAGATCAAGCCAGCCCGATCGGTGCCCATGTGGTAGTAACGGTTCAGGTAGCTGGGCAACCAGGCTATCAACGAGGCGCCGATGAACATCTGCAGGCCGCTGCCGATATAGGCACTGATGACCGAACGACTGGCAAACAGCGAACGTAGTGGACTCTTGCCGTTTGCTTCGGCGTGTTGGTTTGCGGTCTGAGTGCAGTTGCCAAGGCGCCGCTCTTTTACGACAAGTGGATAGATGATGGCGAGCGTCAGGCCGAATATCGCCATAACGATGAAAGCAGAGCGCCAGCCCAGGTGCGCGGCGATGATGCCACCAAGCGCCATGCCCAGTACGGAGCCAAACATGGCGCCAGCCATGAAGGTGCTGATGAGGGTCGCACGCATCTGCTTGGGAAAGACGGAAAGCACCACAGCTACGCCGACGCTGGCATAGGCTGCCTCGCCGATGCCGACCAACGACCTGGCGAGAAGCATGTGTTGGTAATTTTGTGCAAAGCCGGAGCCCAGTGTAGCCAAGCTCCAAATCGCGGCCATCAGTACCAGGCTGCGGACCCTGCCCCAGCGGTCGGCCATTAATGACATGGGTACGGTCAACAGACCCACCATCAGACCGACGATGCCGCTCAGCAGGCCGAGCTGGGAGTCGCTCAGTGCCCACTCGGATTTGAGCAGCGGAAAGATTGCGTTGAGCACTTGTCGTGACATGTAGTCTGAAATCAGCAGACCGAAACTGAGTGCAAATACGCACCAGGCATACAGTCGGGGCGTGCTGGCGGTTGAAGTTTCGATAGTGTCAGCAAGGGCGTGGTGAACATTCATGGCGATTCCTTGTATCTGCGCTTCTTGTTGTTATTGGATTGTCTTGATCGGACTCGTGAACCGGGCCTTGAGTAGCGCCCGGCTCGGGCAAGCATGGGAACGTGTTACTACCCGCCCGAGCGTGTTGAGGGAGGCAGGCCCTCAGGCGGTGGGCAGTCGGTAGTCCTGGAACATCTCGCGAAGCTTGTTCTTCAACATCTTGCCGGTCGCGCCGAGCGGGATGCTGTCGACGAATACCACATCATCCGGGGTCCACCATCTGGCGATCTTGCCTTCATAGAATCCAAGCAATTCGTCGCGCGAAAGTTCGCTGCCGGGTTTGCGGGTCACGACCAGGAGCGGGCGTTCATCCCATTTCGGGTGGTAGGCCGCAATACACGCAGCCATCGCAACCGCCGGGTGAGCCATGGCGATGTTTTCCAGATCAATGGAACCGATCCACTCACCTCCAGACTTGATGACATCCTTGCTGCGGTCGGTGATCTGCATGAAGCCCTCGGCATCAATAGTCGAGACATCGCCTGTCGGGAACCAGCCATCCACCAGCGAATCGCCGGCGTCGCTCTTGTAGTAGGAGGAGATGATCCAGGGACCGCGCACCATCAGTTCGCCCGAGGTTTTGCCGTCGCGGGGKAGTTCCTTGCCATCATCGCCGACGATCTTCATGTCGACGCCGTACACGACCCGGCCTTGTTTGGCCTGCAGGACGCGGCGGTCGGCGCTGTCCATGGCGAGGTGCCTGGCCTTGGGGGTGCAAACGGTCCCGAGCGGACTTAGCTCGGTCATGCCCCAGACGTGCAGCACCTGTACGTCATAGCGATCCTCGAAGGCCGCCATCATGGCCGAAGGGCAGGCCGAGCCACCGATTATCGTCCGGCGCATGGTCGAGAATGTCTTGCCCGTTGCCTCGACATGGGCGAGCAGACCTTGCCAGACGGTGGGCACGCCGGCGGACAGGGTGACTTTCTCCGCCTCGAACAACTCGTAGAGCGATGCGCCGTCGAGCAACGGTCCGGGTAGAACAAGTTTTGCGCCGACCATGCAGGCCATGTATGGCAACCCCCAGGCGTTGACATGGAACATCGGCACCACCGGCAGGACGGTGTCGCGCGCCGAGCAGTTCAAGGCATCGGGGAGGGCGGCGGCATGGGTGTGCAGAAGCGTCGAGCGGTGGCTGTAGAGCACGCCTTTGGGATTGCCAGTAGTACCTGAGGTATAGCAAAGCGACGATGCGCTGTTTTCGTCGAAGGTTGGCCACACGAAGTCATCGGTGTGGGTTGCGATCAAATCTTCGTAGCACAGCAGATCGGGGATCGAGGTAACCGCCGGCATATGCGCTCGATCGGTCATGAGCACGAAGCGGGTGATGGTCGAGACTTTGTCGGCGATGGATTCGACCAGCGGCAGGAAGGTCAGATCGAAGAAGAGCACGCGGTCTTCAGCGTGGTCGGCAATCCACTGCACCTGGTCGGCATGCAGGCGTGGGTTCAACGTGTGCAGCACGGCACCCGAGCCGGATACAGCGTAGTACAGCTCCATGTGGCGGTAACCGTTCCAGGCGAGCGTGCCGACGCGGTCACCAAAGCTGACGCCGAGCGTGGCGAGCGCATTGGCCAGGCAGCGTGCGCGCTGCCCGAGGTCGCGATAGGTTTGCCGATGGATATCGCCTTCGACCCGGCGAGAGACGACTTCCTGGTCGCCATGGTGGCGCTCGGCATGGGTGAGGAGCGTCGAAATAAGCAGCTGCTGTTGCTGCATCAGTCCATTCATGTTGGACACCGTCTTATTGTTGTTCATGTGAAATACCTTGGCGTATAGCCAACGAGGGACCGACTCAGTTGTCGTCCAGTTGTTCGAGGAACTCGAGAAGCAACGCGTTGATCTGCTCTGGCGCTTCTTCCGCCGCGGCGTGGCCCACACCGGCTAGCAGTAACTTTTTGCGCAGCCCGACCAGGTAGGTTTCGAGCTGGTCATATAGCCCGTGAATCTGTGGCGGTTCGATGGAGGGGTCGTTGGCACCGCCGATGAACATGCTGGGCTGCTTTATCACTGCGCCATCGAGAAAAGCGGAGATCTCCCAGTTGCGGTCGCGGCAGCGGTAGTAGTTCAGGGGGCCGGTGAAACCGGCACGGGTGTACTCATCCACGTAGTAGTCAATCGCTTGCGGGCTCAACCAGGCGGGGAACGCAACAGGGTCGGTGAAAGCATTGAGGATGGGCTCGTCCGGCTCGATGAACAGGCGCCAGCGCTCGGCACCGACCGCATCGCCCGAGACCGAGTAGAAGATGCTGCGCAAGGTCTTGCGCGTGTCGGCGGCCAGTTCACGGTCCGGCTTTTCCAGCTGCTGGAAGTACAGGTGGTGGTAGCCCTTGCCCTTGGCCATCGCCCGCAGCCCATCCGTGGGCCTGATCCGTCCGCGCGGAGGCACCGGCGTGTTCAGCATGACCAGTGCACGAAACAGCTCGGGCCGCAGCATGGCGCAGGCTTGGGCTACCCACGCACCGAGGTCGTGGCCGACGACGATCGCCGAGGTTTCATCCAAGGCTTCCATCAGGCAGACGATGTCACCCACCGCTTGGCTCATGTCATAGGCCTCTACCGCCGCTGGGCTATCGGACATGCCGAAACCTCGCAGGTCAGGCGCGACCACCCGATAACCAGCAGCTGCCAAGGCCGGGATCTGTCGCCGCCACATGTACCAGAGGTAGGGGAATCCATGTAGGAGGATGATCAGGGGGCCCTGGCCTTCCTCGACGTAGTGCATCCGGATGCCGTTGATCTCAACGAAGTGGTGAGCGAACGCGTCTGGAGCGTCAACGTCCCGCAGGGGCTGGTCCTGGAAATGTTCCAAATTCATCGCAGTACTCGTCATCTTGTTGTTGTATGGGAAGAGCTTGACGAGATAGGGGTGGTTGAGTTTGGCTATTCAGGACACCAACTTATCAAAACGGGACGGGGTGATCGCATGTCCAGCCTGATTCGCAGTGCCTGTTTGACCGGCTATGCGTCCATCGCCCACGCAGTTGGGCTGGACCCGTTCCGGATGTTGCGGCTGGCCAAATTGCCCCCCCGCGTGCTTGACGATCCGAATCTTCTGATCAACGGCTATTCGGTTTGCTGGCTGCTGGAAGAGTCGGCACGGCTTTCCGGCCAGGAAGCCTTCGGCCTGTTGATGGCGGAGCGCCGAGACTTGGCCGACTTTGGCATGCTGGCCCTGATGATGCGTGAGGAGCCCACTCTGCGCGCGGCGATGGAGTCGTCTGCGCGCTATATGCGGCTTCATAACGCCGGTGTGCAGTTGCGCCTTGAAGACGCCGGAGATCTGGTGCTTCTACATGTGGATATCCAGCAGAAATACCCGGGGCTTTTGCGTCAGGTGGTCGAAATCTCAACAGGTATTATTTTTCGGTCCTATCGGGCGCTCGCGCACGATGCTTTCAAACCGGTGAACATCTGTTTCAGCCACGAACGTCCAGCCAAGATGGACGTTCATCGCCGGGTGCTCGGAACGGCAATCGACTTTGGGCAGGAGTTCAACGGCATTGTCTGTCGGGCTCGCGACGTGGACCTGCCCATTGCCGCTGCCACACCCAAGCTCAATCGAGAAGTGAAGCGCTGGCTGGACATGCAGTTGACGGACGAGGGCGATGAGCCTCTGGATCAGGCGCGCCAGGTCATCAGAGTACTGCTGCCCACCGGAACCTGTTCGATCGATCGTGTCGCCGAGCACTTGGGGTTGCATCGCCGCACACTCAATCGGCGCCTGGCGGAAGTTGGCGAGACGGGGCTTTCCGTGGTCAATGCGGTGCGCGTCGAACTCGCCGAAGAGTATCTGTTGACCAGCAAGCGCAAGCTCTACGAAATCGCGGGGCTGGTGGGTTTTTCATCCGGTGCGGATTTCTCTCGCTGGTTCCGTCACCAGTTCAGCATGTCCCCGTCGGAGTGGGCCATACAGCATCGTGGGCGGGCGGCAACCGGGTCCACCCAAATCGCACCGAGCCCTCCCGGAAAGCCTTGACGAAGCCGGATACCCAGCCGCCCTCGTTGTCCGAAAATGCCAACAAGTTGTCCCGTCTTGCAAAAGCCGGGGCGACGGCAATCCCTAGCATCTCTCCAAGGAACCGAAACGGTGCCACTGGCTCGCTTTGATCCTGTCTGATTTGCCGGGCATGCGATTGCATGCCGGCGTACGCCAGAGACTGGAGATTTCAATGATAAAAAAAACAGCTTTCCAAAACAGTTCATCGCCATCCCCGGCGATTGTCCGTCCTTCGGCTCTTCGACATTCGATTAAGGTTGAACTGTGCACGCCGAACATCGGCGCCGAGATCAGCAACATCAGCCTGGCCGACGCTGCCCAAGACCCTGAAATGATCGCAGAGATCCGGGCGCTGTGGCTCAAACACAAAGTGCTGTTCTTTCGCGATCAGGACATCACTCCGATGGAGCAACAGAATTTCGCGGCGCAATTCGCCGAACTGGAAGCTCATCCCGTTGCGCCCAGCCATCCTGAGGCGGACAAGTTGCTGATGCTGTACCGCAATCTCGACCCCAACAAGCAGAATATGGTCGAAAAGATCAGCCGCGAAAACCTGTGGCATGCCGATGTCACTTTCAAGAAGGCGCCGCCCCGCGGCGCGGTGTTGCGCTGTGAACTGGGTCCGGAGTCCGGCGGCGACACCATTTGGTCCAACATGGTGATGGCCTATGAAAGCCTGCCTGAGGCCATCAAACAACGAATCGATGGCATGTACGCCAAGCACGATGCCGAGCACGCCTTTTTCGCCCAGATGCCGATCGCTGATCGTCACGCGATGGCCGCGAAGAACCCCGTCGCTGAGCACCCGGTTGTGCTTATCCATCCTGAGACGGGCGAAAAGGTGTTGTTCGTCAACTCGGCGTTCACCACCCATTTCTCGAACTTTTACACCTTCAAGGACGTCCGCTGCGGCCAGGACTTCAAGCCAGAAGCCAATACTCTGTTGAATTACCTGATTTCCCAGGCCGCGATTCCGGAATACCAGGTGCGTCTGAAGTGGCGACCCAACACGGTCGCGATGTGGGACAACCTGCTGTGCCAGCACTACGCAGTAGCCGATTACGGCAATGCACCGCGCAAGATGCTGCGCGCGACATTGACCGGTACCCCTCTTAACTGATTCACCCAATTCCCAGAGGTCTTCGCCTCGTGCTGGATCAGTCGAGCGCGTGCATCGCCGTCGGTCAAACCGCGCGGTCAGCTTCTGGAAAAAACAATAGAAACGGAGATAGTTATGCTTTTTCAACAAGTTGAAACAGCCGTCATGCACGGCGAGTCGCTGCCTTGGGTTCCCTTCACCCCTTTTGCAGACAACGTCCTGCTGAAGTACTTCAAGCTCGACCCAATTCGCGGCGAGATCATTGTGATGATGAAGGCGCCCATCGACATGGTCCTGCCCAAGCACCATCACTCTGGCACCGTCATCGTCTACACCATCGAAGGCCACTGGAAGTACAAAGAGCACGACTGGATTGCGGGTCCGGGCAGCGTTGTCTACGAGACCGCCGCATCCACTCACCAGCCGGAAGTGGTCAGCACTGAAGACGGTGACTACATGGTGACGCTGGTGATCGTGAGCGGCGACCTCATCTTCGTCGATGAAAACGACAAGGTCCTGGCCATCGAGAACTGGAAAACCTCGCTTCAGCGCTACATGAATTACTGCGAGGCGAACGGGATCGAACCACAGGATCTTACAGCCTTCCACTAAGGCTAAAGGGCCCTCGACACCGATAGCTATCCACGAAGCTGGTGTCGGGGCCGCCCGCCATAACCGAGCAGTTCAACTAACTGTTCGGGTGTCAGGTTACTACGTCCTTTCTGCTGCTTGCCGGTAACAGGTGACAGGTTCAACGACAGCGATCTCTGGTGTCGACCCGTCAGCTCCTGTTTGTCAGGCCGTGGGCGGGATTTCGTTGATCCAAGCATCCCTAACAATAATAAAAAGTGGAGCTAGCCATATGAAACACAGTCAGCCCTTCACCTTGCGTCGCAGTCCGCTGGCCATTGCTGTTGTCGTTGCAATCATGCCGGTCGCCGGCCACGCGTTCGAGTTCGATACCGGTAGCCCGGATTGGTCTGTGCGCCTGGACAACACCGTCAAGTACAACTACGGCGTACGCACCGAAAGCGCCGACAAGCGCATGCTCGGCTCGCCGAACAACAATGATGGTGATTACAACTTCCGCAAGTCCGGGACCAACATCACCAACCGTGTCGACCTGTTGACCGAGATGGATGTTGTTTATAAACAGAACATGGGCTTTCGTGTCAGCGCCGCCAGTTGGTACGACAAAGCCTATGAGAACACCGGTTCCAACTCCAACCCGTTCGTCAACGGCAATGATGCACGCTCTGGCCTGGTCGCCAACGACCCGCGCCTGGCCGGTGTCACCAACGACAACGTCGGCAATGGCAGTCCGCACCTGAGCAACTACGCCCAGCGTTACTACACCGGTCCGTCCGGGGAAATCCTCGATGCCTTCGTGTTCTACAGCACCGAAGTGGGCGAGGAGTCGATGCTGAGTGTCAAGGCCGGCCAGCACAACGTGTTCTGGGGTGAGACCATTCTCAACCCGGTGCATTCGGTCAGCTACGGCCAGTCCGGCCTCGATCTCGCCAAGCTCGCCGCATCGCCGGGTACTGAAGCCAAGGAGCTGTTCGTTCCGCGTAACCAGCTGTCGATGTCGTTCACTGTCAATCCGGAGTTGACCGTGGGGGCCCAGTATTTCCTGAAATGGGATGCTGCGCGTCTCCCGGAAGCGGGCACCTACTATGGCGGTTCCGACTTGGTGGGCTTCGGCGCGCAGTCGTTCCTGCTCGGCAACACCAACTCCATCACGCCGGGCAGCCCGCTCGGTTGCGGCGTCGCCCCCTGCAACGCATTGACCAACGTGGTTCGTGGTCATGACCTGAACCCTGGCAATCAAGGCGACTGGGGCGTAATGGCCAAGTGGTCACCGGAGTGGCTGGACGGCACCCTCGGCGTCTACTACCGCAAGACCTCGGACATCCTGCCGCAGGCCTGGCTCGACACTCGCGGGGTCACCTCGGCCAACCCCAATGGCACGCGTCCAGCGGGCCAGGTGCCGGCTGTTGTCAACACGTTGAACTCGTTGAGCACCGCCACTTATCAACTGGCGTACTCCGACGATATCGATATCTACGGTTTGAGCCTGTCCAAGGATTTCGGCGGCATCAGTGTTGGCAGCGACCTGAACATTCGCGAAAACATGCCGCTGGCCAGTATCCCGGCCATCGTCAGTTCCACCAGCCCGCTGGGCTTCGGGCAAGGTCTTGGCCTGTTGCCAGCACGTACCGCGGCCACTGGCGTCATTTACGACGTCCCGCACAACGGCGACAGCATGAGCGCCACCGGCGAAACGCTGCACTGGACGCTCAACGGTTTGATGACCCTGTCCAAGACGCCGGTGTACGACCAGGCCGTGCTGCTCGCCGAACTGTATTACAGCAACCTGCTCAAGCTCGATGACAAGAACTCGGCACTCTACAAAGGCAAGAGCACTTACCGCGGTATCGATGCGCCGACCCGCGACAACTGGGGTATCGCCGTCAACTTCACACCGACCTGGTACCAGGTGTTTCCGGGCGTGGACTTGAACACGCCGATGTCCGTGAACGTTGGCCTCGATGGTGTTTCCCCTGTGGTCGGCGGTGGCGCCAAGGACACTGGTACCTACGCCGCTGGCATCGGCGCCATCGTTTACAACAAATACTTTGTCGATCTCAAGTATGTGGATTCCTTTGGCAAGACTGACAAGTGCAACGTCAGCGGCAACAGCACCGGTGCAGCCAACGCCGGAAGTGGCGATGGATCGACCCCGAACGCCTTCAGTGGCAACGAGAACTATGCCTGCTACGCCGGTGGCTATTCGGCCTTCTCGGGAGGCGGCGCAACCACAGAAGACCGTGGCGCTGTGTACCTGACGCTGAAAACCACCTTCTGATACACCCATTGCTTAGATACTAAGCAGGAGAACAACATGAAATTCGTCAAAACTTTACTGGCCGCTTCCCTGGCCATGACGTTGGGCGCACATGCGCAGGCGGCCGCAACCGCCGAGGAAGCTGCCAAGCTCGGCACCAGCCTGACGATGGTCGGCGCTGAAAAAGCCGCCAATGCGGATGGATCGATTCCTGCCTACGCCGGTGGCCTGACCACCGCGCCGGCCAGCTTCAAATCGGGCGACACCATGCGTCCGGACCCCTTTGCCAGCGAGAAGCCGCTGCTGGTGATCGATGGCAAGAACGTCGACAAATACAAGGGCATGCTCACTGCCACCACGGCTGAGCTGGCCAAGCGTTTTCCCACGTTTCGTGTTGATGTCTACCCGACTCACCGCACCGTTGCGTTGCCTCAGAATGTGCTGGACAACAGCGTGAAAAACGCCAGCGGCGCCAAGTCCCTGCAAGGCGGCCTGGCCATCGATAACGTTCTGCCTGGTGTGCCGTTCCCGGTCCCGCACAATGGTGCCGAAGCGATGTGGAACTTCCTGCTGCGTTACCAGGGCGTCAACATCACCACCAAGTATGATTCCTGGAACGTTGACTCGGCGGGGGTGCCAAGCCTGGCCACTACCGGACAGACGTTCATCAACTACCCAATCTACGAGAACATGTCGCAGCCGATCAGCAGTGCCGACGTGTACTACCAGATCAAGGTGGCCTACACAGGTCCCGCACGTCGTGCCGGCGAGGCGCTGATGATCAAGGACGCCGCCGACCCGTTGCAACAACCACGCCGCGCCTGGCAGTACCTGCCGGGCCAGCGGCGAGTCAAGTTGGCTCCCAGCCTGGCCTATGACACGCCTAACCCAGGTACCTCCGGTGCCGGGACCTTCGATGACGGGTTTGTGTTCAACGGCGCGCTGGACCGCTACGACTGGACGCTGGTGGGCAAGCAGGAAATGATCCTGCCTTACAACACCTACAAGCTGACCTACGTTGCAGACCCCAAATCGCTGACCACCCCTAACCACCTGTCACCCGACTTCGTGCGTTGGGAGAAACACCGTGTGTGGGTCGTTGAAGGCAATCTCAAGCCAGGTGCTCGTCACAYCTACCAGAAGCGTCGCTTCTACCTGGATGAAGACAGCTGGACAGCTTTGGCTTCCGACCAGTACGACGCACATGGTCAGCTCTACCGTGGTTCCTTCGCTTTCCTCAGCCAGAGCTATGACAAACAGGTGCCGGACTCTACGCCGTTCATGATCTACGACCTGGTCGGCGGGTCCTACAACATCAATGGTGTGGTAGGTCCCTACGGCGGCATCAAGTACATCGAGCCGCTCTCCAAGGCGCAGTGGTCAGCTGAGTCCCTGGCCGGTGCAGGCATCCGCTAAGCATCCCGCGATAAAGCGCCCAGATGATTCACACCCTAACTGGGCGCCTGACTCCAGCGCCGGGTGCGCCTTGCGCGCCCCAGCGCAGTTTTCTCAAGAGGATGCAGTATGGGTTCTTACAAAAAGTGCCTGTTGCTGGCACTGGGCGGCTCACTGGTTCTGTCACAGGGAATCGCCCAGGCCACCAACTTCATTGACGTGCTGGACCAGCCAGCCAGGCTCAGTACCCTGGCCGTGCGCAGCCCTTTGCTGGCCACGGCCCGCGCGGGTGATCGGCTGGTCGCTGTTGGGCAGCGTGGTCACATTCTCTACTCCGACGACTACGGCAAGAACTGGCTTCAGGCCAGTGTGCCGGTCAGTGCTGACCTCAATGCCGTCTCGTTTCCTACGCCACAACAAGGTTGGTCCGTGGGTAGCGATGGTGTCGTGCTGCACAGCAGCGATGCCGGCGCAACCTGGAGCAAACAACTCGATGGCCGCCAGATCGGCGACTTGCTGGTCAAGCACTACAGCGCCCTGGCCCAGGCAGAACCTGGCAATGAACAATGGCCGCAGCTCGTCGAAGACGGCCAGCGGTTGACGAAAGAGGGCGCCGACAAGCCGCTGCTCGACGTCTGGTTCGCCAATGACCAACTCGGTTACGTGGTGGGTGTATTCAATCTGATCCTGCGCACTGAAGACGGTGGCAAGCACTGGACCCCGTTCCAGGACCGTATCGATAACCCGCAGGGGCTGCACCTCAATGCCATCGCCGCTGCCGGCGATGCGCTGTACATCGCCGGCGAACAGGGCTTGCTGCTCAAATTCGATGACACGCAGCAGCGTTTCCTGGCTCTGCCAACACCTTATCAAGGCAGCTTTTTCGGTGTGGTCGGCAAGCCTGGCGAAGTCCTGGTCTACGGGCTGCGCGGACATGTGTTTCGCAGCACCGATGGCGGCGCCAACTGGACCCCACTCAATACGGGGCTGCAAGTGAACATCACCGCCGCCACCCTGGACACCGACGGCCATTACGAGCTGTTTACCCAGGCCGGGCAACGGTTGGTCAGCCAGGATGGCGGGCAAGGCTTGAAATTGATGGCTCAGCAAAACCCGTCACCGGTTGCCGGCGCCGTTCAGGCAGCCGACGGCACATTGGTGTTGGTCGGCAACCGTGGTGCGCGCGTGCTTTCACAAGAATAAGAACTGTATCAATTCGAGGTACCCAGACATGGGCAATATCCAACAAGACACGATGCCGGTGATTTGCAACTTGCAAGACTTCGATCGAAGTTCCGGAAACCGGCTGGAAAGGTGGGTCTTCAATCACCGCCCCCTGTTCATGTTGCTCATGGCAGTGATCACCCTGGTACTGGGTTACATGATGGCGACCCGTCTCGAGCTGCGTCCCAGCTTCGAGAAGATGATTCCGCAGAGCCAGCCGTACATTAAAAATTTCCTGGAGAACCGCAAGTCTTTGCGCGGCTTGGGCAGCTCGGTGCGGGTGGTGGTTGAAAACACCGAAGGAGACGTCTTCGACCCCGATTACCTGAACGTGCTCAAACAGGTTAACGACGAACTGTTCCTCACCGAAGGCGTCGACCGCGCATGGATGAAGTCGCTGTGGAGCCCGTCAGTACGCTGGACCGAAGTCACCGAGGAAGGTTTCCAGGGTGGACCGGTGATGCCCGACACCTATCAGGGTACGCCGGCGGATATCGAACAACTGCGCGAGAACATCAACCGCTCCGGCATTGTCGGTAATCTGGTAGCCAGCGACTTCAAGTCCACCATGTTGATCGTGCCGTTGCTCGACACTGCTTCGGCAACCGGACACAGCGTCGACTACCACACGTTCGCCAAGAAACTTGAAAGGCAAATGCATGACAAGGAGGGCTCCGGCAAATACAAAGTCCACGTGATCGGCTTCGCCAAGTTGGTCGGCGACCTGATTGACGGCCTGATCCAGGTAATGATGTTTTTCGGCCTGGCCGTGGTCACCTCGCTGGTGATCATCTACGCCTACACTCGCTGCGTGCGCAGCACCCTGCTGGTAGTTGGCTGCTCGCTGATCGCAGTGGTCTGGCAGCTGGGCATCGTCGCCTGGCTGGGTTATGCGATAGACCCGTACTCGGTGCTGGTGCCGTTTTTGATCTTCGCCATCGGCGTGTCCCACGCCGCGCAGAAAATGAACGGCATCATGCAGGACATCGCCCGCGGCACCCATAAACTGATCGCTGCGCGCTACACCTTCCGCCGCCTGTTCATCGCCGGGGTCACTGCGCTGTTGGCCGACGCCGTGGGTTTTGCGGTGCTGATGCTGATCGACATCCCGGTGATCCAGGACCTGGCCATTACCGCCAGTATTGGTGTCGCGGTCCTGATCTTCACCTCTCTATTGCTGATGCCGGTCGCGCTGTCGTACGTCGGCGTTGGCAAGAAGGCCGCCGAGCGCGCCTTGAAGATCGACAGCCGCGCTGCAGCGCATCGTGGCTTCGGAAAATTGTGGGACTTGCTCGACCGCTTCACCACTCGCAACTGGGCTATCGGCACTGTACTAGGTGCCTTGGTGTTGGGTATTGCCGGTTTCGCCGTCAGTACGCATCTGAAGATCGGCGACCTCGACAGTGGTGCTCCGGAGCTGCGTGCCGACTCGCGCTACAACCGCGATAACGCCTACATCACTGGCCATTACGCGCTGTCCAGCGACCTGTTCGCAGTGATGATCAAGACTCCGCCAGAGGGCTGCCTGAATTATCAGACGCTGGTCCTGGCCGACCGCCTGGCCTGGGAACTGCAGCAATATCCGGGAGTGCAAGCGACCTCATCGCTGGTCAATGCGGTGCGCCAGATCACTGCCGGATCTTTCGAGGGCAACCCCAAGCTCAATAACATCCAGCGCAATCAAGACGTGTTGAACTACGGCGCGCAACAGGCCTCGGTCAATGCGCCGGAGCTGTTCAACAACAACTGTTCGGTCATGCCGGTCATTGCCTACCTCAAGGACCACAAGGCCGAAACCCTGGATGCGGTGGTCGCCATCGCCGACAAGTTCGCCAGGGAAAACAGCACCCCGGATCGCCAGTTCCTGCTGGCCGCCGGAACTGCGGGTATCGAGGCGGCAACCAATATCGTGGTGCGTGAAGCCAATCACACCATGCTGCTGTACGTGTACCTGGCGGTGACGCTGTTCTGCCTGATCACCTTCCGCAGCTGGCGCGCCACGCTGGTGGCGCTTTTGCCGCTGGTACTGACCTCGATCCTCTGCGAGGCCTTGATGGTCGCCATGGGCATCGGCGTGAAAGTCGCCACCTTGCCGGTTATTGCCCTGGGTGTGGGTATCGGTGTGGATTACGCGCTGTACCTGCTCAGCGTGCAGTTGCATTACCAACGCAGCGGTATGCCGCTGTCCGAAGCCTACCGCAACGCCGTGGCCTTCACCGGTCGGGTGGTCGGCCTGGTCGGCATCACGCTGGCAGCCGGTGTAGTGAGCTGGGCCTGGTCACCGATCAAGTTTCAGGCCGACATGGGCATCCTGCTGACCTTCATGTTCCTGTGGAACATGCTCGGCGCGCTGATCCTGATTCCGGCCCTGTCCTACTTCCTGTTGCGTGGGCCCTCGCTGAACCGTCGTGCTGCGCCGGCTGAGCCGGGGAGGCAGACCAGCGATAGCGACAATTCCAACAAACCGGGCGTGCCACATGCCCTCACAATGTCCGAGTAAGCCAATCATGTCTGTTTACAAAGCCCCCCTGCGCGACATGCGCTTCGTTCTCAATGAAGTCTTCGAGGTGTCCAGACTTTGGGCTCAATTGCCCGGGTTGGCCGAGGTGATCGACGAAGAGACGGCAGCCGCGATCCTTGAAGAGGCCGGCAACATCAGCACAGATATCATCGCTCCGCTGTTGCGCAGTGGCGACGAGCAAGGCTGCACCTGGAACGACGGTGAAGTGTCCACGCCGGACGGTTTCCCGGCAGCCTATCGTGCCTTTGCCGAAGGTGGCTGGGGCGGTGTCGGTGGCGATCCTGAGTTTGGCGGCATGGGCATGCCCAAGGCGATCTCCGCCCAGATTGAAGAAATGGTCAACTCGGCCAATCTGTCGTTCGGTCTGTACCCAATGCTGACGGCGGGTGCCTGCCTGGCACTCAAGGCCCACGCCAGCCAGGAACTCAAGGAACGCTATCTGCCAAACATGTACGCCGGCACCTGGACCGGTTCGATGTGCCTGACCGAAGCCCACGCCGGCACCGATCTGGGGTTGATCCGCACCAAGGCCGAGCCCCAGGCTGATGGCAGCTACACAATCCGCGGCAGCAAGATTTTCATCAGCGGTGGCGAACACGATCTGAGCGAAAATATCATCCACCTGGTACTGGCCAAACTGCCGGGTGCTCCCGCCGGGGCAAAAGGCATTTCGCTGTTTTTGGTGCCGAAGGTGCTGGTCAATGGTGACGGCTCGCTGGGCGATCGTAACGCGCTGTCCTGCGGCTCCATCGAGCACAAGATGGGCATCAAGGCCTCGGCCACTTGCGTGATGAACTTTGACGGCGCCACCGGCTGGATCGTCGACGCGCCGAACAAGGGGCTGGCGGCGATGTTCACCATGATGAACTACGAGCGTCTGGGCGTCGGTATTCAGGGTCTGGCACAAGGCGAGCGCTCCTATCAGAACGCCGTCGAGTATGCCCGCGAGCGTATTCAGAGCCGTGCCCCGACGGGTCCGCAGGAGAGTGAAAAAGCCGCTGATCCGATCATCGTGCACCCGGACGTGCGCCGTATGTTGCTGACCATGAAGGCCTTAAATGAAGGCGGCCGTGCGTTCTCCAGCTATGTGGCTCTGCAACTGGACACCGCCAAGTACAGCGAAGATGAAGTCGCCCGCAACCGCGCCCAGGATTTGGTGGCGCTGCTGACCCCGGTGGCCAAGGCATTCCTCACCGACATGGGTCTGGAAACCACGTTGCACGGTCAGATGATCTTCGGCGGCCACGGCTACATTCGCGAATGGGGCCAGGAACAACTGGTGCGCGACGTGCGCATCACCCAGATCTACGAAGGCACCAACGGCATCCAGTCGCTGGACCTGGCCGGGCGCAAAATCGTCGGCAGCGGCGGGGCGCTTTACCGCTTGTTCGCTTCAGAAATTCGCCACTTCACCGCCAATGCCTGTGCCGATCTCGGCGAGTTTACCCAGCCGCTGAACGCAGCTGTCGATACCCTCGATGAGCTGACTGCGTGGCTGCTGGATCGGGCGCAAAACAACCCGAATGAAATCGGCGCCGCCTCGGTCGAGTACCTGCACGTGTTCGGCTACACCGCCTACGCCTATATGTGGGCGCGCATGGCCAAGGCGGCCATGGGCAAACAGGCCGAGGATGATTTCTACGCCAGCAAGATGGGTACGGCACGCTTCTATTTCGCTCGYGTGCTACCCCGTATCCACTCGCTCAGCGCCTCAGTCAAGGCGGGTAGTGACAGCCTCTATTTGCTGGATGCCGCACAGTTCTGAACATGATCAGTTTCAGGAAGAACCAACTGGGTGAAGACAGCTTGTTTGCTTCATCCGCCAGAGAGATCACCTATGAATAGCTTAATCAATTATCGCTGCGAAGGACCGCTGGCCTTGATCGGCCTTGCCAGTGCTCCCGTTAACGCTCTCGGCCAGGCGTTGCGCGAACAATTGCTGGAGGCCTGTGAACGCGCCGCCGCGGACGCCAGCGTGAAAGCGATTATTCTCCACGGCGAAGGTTCTGTGTTTAGCGCCGGCGCTGACATTTCCGAGTTTGGTAGCCCTGCGTCCTTCGCCGCGCCGGACCTGCCAAGTCTGCTGAGCCGTCTGACCGAGTTAGACAAACCGCTAATCGCCGCCATCGGTGGGCCGGCATTGGGTGGTGGGCTTGAGCTCGCCATGGCCTGCGGCTACCGGGTGGCTGAAGCCGGCGCGCGCTTGGGCCTGCCGGAAATCAAGCTTGGCTTGCTGCCCGGCGCTGGTGGTACGCAGCGTTTGCCGCGTCTGATTGGCGCCGCTGCGGCGCTGAAATATATTGCGTCCGGCGAGCTGATCGGCACCCATCGAGCACAGGTGCTGGGGCTGCTGGATTGGGTGGCACCCACCGCGGATAGTTTGCTCGAAACGGCCAAGACACTGGCCTTGGCACTGATTCACAGACAGGCGCCGGGCCGCCCGTGCCGCCCGAACTGGCCGCACCCAACCCCGGGTACAGCCTTGCTGCCGGGTTATTTCGCCGACTATCGCGCGGCGAATCAGTCGCGCTGGAAAGGCCAGAGCGCGCCGCAACGGGTGGTGGCGGCGATTGAAGCAGCCTGCAATCTGCCGCTGGCCGAGGGCCTGGCCCGCGAGGGCGAGCTGTTCAAAGAGGCCGAGGCTTCCACCGAGTCCGAGGCCCTGCGCCATGTGTTCTTCGCGGAGCGTGAAGTCGGCAAGTTGCCGGGGCTGGACGCCGGCACGTCGATTCGTCCGGTCAACCGGGTCGCGGTCATTGGTGCCGGCACCATGGGCGCAGGGATTGCCATGAACTTCGCAAACACGGGCATGGCGGTGACGCTATTGGAACTCAAGACCGGTGCCCTTGAGCGTGGTCTGGCACTGATCTGCAAGAACTACGAAAGCAGCGTCCAGCGCGGCAAGCTCACCGCCAAGCAGATGGAGCAGCGACTGGCGCTGATCCACGGCACTCTGGACTACGCCGATATCGCCGACGCTGACCTGGTGATCGAGGCGGTGTTCGAGAACCTGGCCATCAAACAACAGGTGTTCCGAACCCTGGACGAGGTGTGCAAGGCGGGGGCGATTCTCGCCAGCAATACTTCTACTCTGGATGTCGACGCCATTGCCGCTGTTACGTGCCGACCGCAGGACGTGGTCGGCTTGCATTTTTTCAGTCCGGCCAATGTCATGCGCCTGCTTGAAGTAGTGCGCGGCGCGGCCACAGCCCCGGATGTCCTGGCCACTACGCTGAAAGTGGCCAAGCGCATTGGCAAGATCCCGGTGGTTTCCGGGGTGTGCTTCGGCTTCATCGGCAACCGCATGCTCGAACCCTATTCCCGCGAAGCACATCGGCTGCTGTTAGAAGGCGCGACACCAGCGCAAATCGACAGAGTGCTAGTCGGCCTGGGTCTCGCGATGGGGGTGTTTGCGATGCACGATCTGGCCGGTATTGATGTGAGTTTTCTGGTCCGCGAGTCGCGCCGCGAAGTCATCGCTCATGATCCCGGCTACTGTAAGCTGGCCGACGCGCTCAATGCCCTTGGCCGTTATGGTCAGAAGAGCGGCCGTGGCTATTTCCACTATGAAGGCCGCGAGCGCAAGGATGACCCTGAAGTGGTCGTTTTGGCCGAGCGCATTGCAGGCGATCTGGGCATCCCGCGTCGCATTATCAGCGATCAGGAAATCCATGAACGTTGTGTGTTGATGCTGGTTAACGAAGGTATCCAGCTTCTCGACGAAGGCATCGCCCAGCGCAGTAGCGACATTGATCTGGTCTGGATCAATGGCTATGGCTTCCCTGCCTGGCGCGGTGGACCGATGCATTACGCCCAAGGGCTGGGGCTTGCACATGTGCTGGAGCGTATCGATCATTACCGAGAGGTACTTGGTGCCTATGGAGACATGTGGTTCCAGCCAGCACATTTGCTGGAGCGCCTGGTCGCATCTGGCAGGACCCGCGTCGAACGTATTTGATCTTTGCGGCTATTGGCGGCCATCGCAAACTGGCCGCCCTTTGCTATTCCTTGGAATCCGGAACAGAAAGTATTAGGGGAATGCGGGGCGGGCATAGTAACTACATTGGATAAATGCCGATCGTTTGGCTCTAAACCTTTAGCCCATTAGCCAAACGATGGAGTTCTACGGCGCCTCCAACAACGTTATGAAAGAGTTGATTGCCTGTGCCCTGCAACCCGTAGAGGTTCAGCCAGTCCCTACCGGTAGCGTCTGATCAAATGCAGCCCTCGGACCTTTCCCAGCCCACTCGCTGTCTTAGCCGATTTGGCCGACTGCCTTTGGCCGATCTCTGCCGGTCGTGTCCGGCAGCAGTCGACCCAGAGCAGACTGCGAGCACTGGCAAGAATCGGAGATCAGTAGACGATTGGCTGCGTCTACGAAACCTGAGCGACTAACTTCGTCTATGTTCCCTGTTCCTCACTGGACTAAAAAATGGGGCTGTTAATCAATTAAATTAAGCATTTGCTCTGTTTAGGCTGCCCAGCGTAGTCCGGCGACGCTCAGCAGGATCATGCCGATCCAGACAAGTTTCCAGAACGATACCGCATCACCCATCCAATACATTCCGACGATGGCTGTGCCGGCAGCCGATGCCGGTCCAGACCGCATAGGCGGTTCCTACAGGTAGCACCCGCAACGCCATCCCGGCCGAATTTGTCGAACTGGCGCGCATCGATGCGGCCAGACGGCTAATCGAAGGTAGGGCGAGCTGAGTTGGGTTGATCTTGAAAAGCAGGCATCGTTCTGGGTGCTCCGACCTGAAGGTTCGCTGGTGCGGGCCTCTTTTTTGGTAATTCACATTACTCAATGCTCATGGGCATGCGAATGGATGGTGAGGGCACCAGGTACCTTGGTGCGTTCGAGCCCCCCACGTTCCAGCCACCGGAGGGTCTGCTCGTAGGCACGCTGCAGCAAAGACTCGGTCTGGTCAAAGTTGAAAACCGAGACATCCACCGGGCACAAAGGCGGGACGATGTGCAGACTGGTGAAAGTGCGGAAGTGTTCGATGTCGCTCACCAGTTGGCGCATGCTCATCAGATTGACGGTGTGCAGGGCTAAGGCGACCAGTCCTCGGGGAGGTTGCATTAGGTCGCAACTCATTCCGGTGGGGATTACCACGACGTTGGTGGCTCCCAGGGCAACGGCAGTCGAAATCGGTGTATTGCTTGCCACGCCACCGTCAACCAGGAACTGATCGGCGATTTGTACGCAGGGGAACACCAGCGGAATGGCAGCGCTGGCCAGTAACGCCTGCTCGAGTTCGCCACTGGACAGAACTGTCTCGGCACCACTGAGCAGGTTGGTGGTGACGATGTACAGGGGTAGCACCGCATCCTCAATGCGGTGAATGGGCAGTGCCTGACCCAGCAGCCGATTCAAGGCCGACGGCTGCAACAGATAGCCACGCCGTTTGATCAATCCTCTACAGGTATCGAACCAAGAGAGGGGGAAGATGTCAGTTTTACTCAGCCCGCGCCAGAATCCGGCGAGAGCCTCGACGCCATCGGAATCGGGTCTTGCTGCAAAGTAGGCACCGTTGATAGCGCCTACCGAAGCACCAACCACCATGTCGAATCGAACATTGGCTTCGACCAGGGCCCGCAACATACCCACCTGCACCGCCCCCAAACTGCCACCGCCAGCGAATACGATTGCGGTTTTGGTCGCCATGGCGGAAGTCTCTGTGCGGAAATGTATCGAATGAGTGTAGCTGGCGGGTCGGCATTGCTTCCGGCAGCCCGCCAGATGATCGATATTTCGCAAGTCAGGAGTTACGGTCCATGCCGAATCCCAACGGAAACGGGATGAGTGCGTAACATTTTCGGTGATAGGAGATCAGTCTCTTGCGACCACGTTCCGGGAGGCCCCCGAGGTTGGGGTTCCTTTGAGCATATCGAGCAGGTCAAGCTTCATATGATCGTCTGCTTTTGGCTGTGGATCCAACCGGTCGTGAGGACGTGAATCGGCCGGTCTCGAATGGCCGAGATTGCCCCGTTGCAGACCATCAACTCGTGGGCCGGAGAGCACCATTGGTGGGATCTCCCTCAGAGAGCATCTGAGTGAGGCGTTCACGTTCCACCGTTCTTGGCAGCACACCCGAGGTTGTCGCCTCCACCACAGTGACACCTTGCGGGTTGACTATCCTGACTTCGGCCTTTGCGTGACCCCGCTCATCAATCTCCGCGATGAGCCAGTGGCAGGTGATCTGTTCTCCCGCGTAAACGGGATGTTTAAACTCAAAACGCATCCCGGTCGCCAGCCAACCAATTTGCCCGCCAATTTCGGTGACCAGGCTGGCAGTCAGCAGACCATGGGCAATGGGTGCCTTGAACCTGCGCAGCTGCGCGTAGCGTGCATCACAATGAACCGGATTGTAGTCGCGTGAAATCTGCGCGAATTGGCGAATATCGTCATCTGAAGAGCAACGGACTACCGTGAACCGGTCTCCGACCTTGAGACCTTCGGCAGCGCGTTCTCTTGGGCTATTCATTACGACTTCCTGTAAGGCGAGGGTGGGAAAATCAAACAGTATGCTCGGGCCCGGGAAATTCTCCTGGGCTCACCTCAAGTGCAAAGTTCCTTCGGCAAACAGAGCCAGTGCGATGAGGATCATGGCCGCGCCGGAAAAACGACTGACCCGTTGAGCGGCGGCTGGACGTGCCCGCAGAACAACCTGCGAGCCAAATCCGACTAGAAGGTAGATCACGCCACAGCTGATAGTGTGGACGAGCCCGAGCGCAATCATCTGCATCGGTACAGGCCAGGGGGCCGTGGCGTCGGCAAATTGCGGCAACAGCGCGAGGAACAGCAGGAACACTTTCGGATTCAGCCCGCTGACGCAAAGCCCCTTGAACGCCCAGCGCTTCCAGGAGCCTGACGCCTGAACCTCATCCGCGTGCGGAGTAGAGGGGCGCACGAGCATGTTGATGCCCAACCAAAGCAGATAACCCGCCCCGGCCATCGTCAGCACTGACAGGGCCAGAGGGTGGTTGGCGACCAAGGTGCCAACACCACCGGCTACCACCAGTGTGGCAATCAAGTGGCCGGATAACAGTCCGCCCACGGCGGGTATGACAACTCGATGCTTCAAGCCCGCGGATATCGCGTGGGCCCAATCGGCTCCAGGCGTGATCACAAACAGTATCGACACCGCCCAGAAGGCCACAAAAACACTGAAGGTCATGGCGTCACCCACGCCCGTTCATCACTCAACACTTCATTCATCATTCCACCTCTCAATTCCAAGGCCGTTCCTCTTGTTTCATTTTGAGGAGTACGGTTGTTAATGGTGGGAGGAAGATTAATGAAATCTGGTTAGAATTAGCTTTCAAAGACGGTCGCAATGGCGTTGCAGGTTAGGAGATTATTCTGCGTGGATAGAATTGATCGGAAGATTCTTGCTGAGCTGCAAAAGGATGGCCGCCTTTCGGTCACTGAGCTTGCCGAGCGTGTAGGGCTGAGCCTCTCACCTTGTCACCGGCGAGTGCGGGCACTGGAGGAGTCCGGTGTGTTGCTGGGCTATCGCGCGCAACTTGATCCCGGCGCATTGGGCCTGAATTTTTCCGCCATGGTGTTTGCCACGCTTAGGGAGGGTGACAGGCAGGCGGTCGAGGCGTTCGAATCGGCACTCATTGATATACCTCAGATAGTCGATGCCCAGAGGTTATTTGGCGAGCCGGACTACCTGCTGCACGTCATCACTCAGGATCTACCGGCCTTCCAAAGGCTTTACGATGAAAGCCTCTCGACATTGCCCAATGTGCAGCGGCTGACTTCGACGCTGGTCATGAAGCGGGTTGTCCAGGACAGGCCGTTGCCTTTGTGATGGTGTTTGGTACTGCTTCGCCTTTAAAACAGGGTCTTGCGCCAATCAGGGATGACCGCTCTTGGCCGGTTGTTGCCTTTTGCGAACGACTGCAAAGGGTCGTTCTCTACCGATCATGGTTACAAAGCGTGCTGGTCAAATCCGATGCAATCGGTGGTCAGAACGAATGCAACGGACTGGTCAGGTCGAATGCAAGCGGGTGGTCAAGTGGAGTGCAATTTCGCAGTCATCTGACATGGTCGCTTCTCCAGTTCTTGTAGAAATCGTGGCAGCGACCAAAAAAATGGCCCGCATGCGGGCGGGCCAAATGGGAATTCTTCAAAGGAGCAGGGTTAATCTGCGCTCCACCATGTGAGCGATTGGTGAAAAGCATGTTGCAGAAACGAAAAAGCCCGGCACATTAGCCGGGCTCTCTGTAGATGGGCCAAATCCCTTTGGCTGACTGCATTGTGCTTGGTAGGTGTGACGAAGGCATGACAGGGGCAGATACAAGAAGCCCGGCTCTGGACCGGGCATTTGAGTTACATCGGTACGACAGCCAAGCCGCTACAACATCTCGCCGTCATACCACGTGCCTACTCCGCCTTCCCCCGCACACTTCTTCACGCCTTCATAACCCGCCAGCTAGTTTCTGCCGTTCAATGGAGAACCCTGCGACTCTCTCCAATCCTGATCCGATCAAGCGCCCGGTTTAATGCGTCCAAGGCATCGAGGAGAGCTTTCGCCTCGGCTTCCCGGCCATCCCCCCATAGGCGTTCAGCCATTTTGTTCAGGGCTTGGATAGAACGCTCAATTTCAGCAGCAGTCACTGCTGCTTTACTGTCCGTCAGCTTCTTCTTCATTGAGTAACCGTTTACAGGGCATTGCTTGTATTTCAGATCTAGCGCGAATACGCCCGCCAGACGCATGGCTATTCAGCCTTCCGGACAATCCTTCCCGCCTTCACCTCATCTGTGTAAGCAGTCAGCCGATCAGCTTGCTCATGCAGCTTTTCGATCGTCTCCATTGCCTCCAGAAGCTCTGTATCCCCGCGCTGTTTTGCAAGCCTGAACATTTCCAGGGCAGCTTCTTCGAGGGAATATGCAGCGGCTTTCAAGTCGCGGCGTAACTCTTGATTGGGTTTGTTAAGTGCCATGACAACCTCCTGCCAATCCCTTCCGCGATCATTGGCAGTGGTCTGCCTTCGCCGGCCGGACTACCTGACCTGCACCGATTTCTTTAATCCAGACATCTAACCGATTCTCACCTTGCTGGAAGATTGTGATCATCCTTCGAAGCGCCTCAGCGTCTGGTCCATTACCTGCGTGGCTTAGCCGCTCGGCAATCCGAACTAACTCCACGGCCGACCACTTCAGATCAGAGGCGACACCCTGCAGATCGCGCTTCAGGTCCGGCACTGGTTTGTTGAGCCCCATCATCACCCCTTACAAGCCCCCACAACACTAATCCGATATTCAGCTGCGAAATTGCACTCTACTTGATCACCCGCTTGCATTCGACCTGACCAGTCCGTTGCATTCGTTCTGACCACCGATTGCATCGGATTTGACCAGCACGCTTTGTAACCATGATCGGCAGAGAACGGCCGATTCTGTTGAAAAAGTCGGATTTTCAGCCTGAGTAAAATCAAGCACAGCTACCACCGGATAGCCTACTCACCACTTTGTGTGGTTTCTCGGCCCTTCGTTGACCTTTGCTGCGTCGTTATTGGGTTAATTTGAGGTTTTTGGCTTAGTGTAGGCGCACCTATCCCGTGACTGGTGGCCCTTGAGATGTCAGTTTGGCCAGCCGACGTAGGT